>NZ_QMIN01000063.1:28689-60060 GCF_003287795.1 Actinomyces sp. Z5 | reverse complement strand
GGGTCGCCACCGCACTGGTGGCGACCCCACATGCCTTCCCGCTGCGTCCGCAGCTCGGTTCAGTTCGCCAGCTCGGGGAACCAGATCGCGATCTCACGCTCGGCGGAGGCGGGCGAGTCCGAGCCGTGCACCAGGTTCTGGATGGCGTTGGTGCCCCAGTCGCGGCCGAGGTCTCCGCGGATGGTGCCGGGCGCCGCGGACGTCGGGTCGGTCGCCCCCATGAGCGAACGCACCCCCTCCACCACGTGCTGTCCCTCGGCGACGGCAGCGACGACCGGGCCACGGGTCATGTACTCCACGACCCCGGGATAGAAGGGCTTATCGACGTGCTCGGCGTAGTGGGCAGCCAGAACCTCGGCGGTGGGGAGCACCAGTTTCAAGGCGGTGAGCTCGTAGCCCTTGGCCTCGATGCGGCGCAGGATCTCGCCGACCAGGTGCCGCTCCACGGCGTCGGGCTTGAGCAGGATGAGGATGCGTTCGGGGGCGTCAGTCATGACGTTCCTTCTGTCGTAGCGAGGACTGGAGAGCGTCCGCAGGCGCAAATGCCGACGGTCCGACCGAGTGTAGATGGTTCCGGCGACGCGTAGTGCCGGGTGCGGCGCCCCGGACGCGCCGGGACGGGCCATCATCTCCGACCAGGCCTTCCTGCTGGGCGGCGCCCCGGACGCGCCGGGACGGGGCTCAGGCCTTGCCGAACAGGGCGCGCGCCTCGGCGGCGAGCACCACGGACCCAACAATCAGCACCCCGGAGGCAGTCATCGGGGCGTCGAAGCCCTCGGACAGGTTCACCGCCTGCTCCACACCGGCCGCCAGCGTGGGGGCCACCACCACCCGATCCGCGCCGAACACCTCGCGCGCGACCGCACCCAAGTCCTCCGTGTCCATGGCACGTGGGGAGTCAATGGGCACGCACACGACGGCGTCGCAGGCCGGCTCCAGGACGGACAGAATTCCCTCCACATCCTTGTCCTGCATGGCGCCGACGACGGCAACCAGGTGCTGGAAGCCGAAGGCCTCCTCGACCGCCGGGATCAGGGCGGCGACGCCGTGTGGGTTGTGACCGGCGTCGACGATCACGGTCGGGCTGGAGCGCAGCACCTCCAGGCGACCGGGGCTGGTGACGGAGGTGAAGCCGTCCTCGACGATCTTGGCGGGCAGGGGCCGGCCGCCGAAGACGGCCTCGGCGACAGCCAGGGCGAGCAGGGCGTTGTGGGCCTGGTACTCCCCGTGCAGGGGCACGAACACGTCCTCGTACACGGCGGCGGCCGTGGCGAAGGTAACCATCTGGCCGCCCACCGCCAGGGCGCGGTCGAGCACGCGCAGCACGCCGGCGTCGGGGGCCTCGGGGTCCTCCTCCGGGTCGAGCTCACGACGCCACACGACCTGATGCTCGGCGGCGGCCGCGGCGATCACCTCCTGCACCGGCTCAAGCTGCCGGGAGGAGATCAGCGTGGCGCCATCCTTGATGATGCCCGCCTTATTTGCGGCGACCTCCTCCAGGGTGGTACCGAGCCAAGCGGCGTGGTCGAGCCCGATCGGGGTGATGACCTCGACGTCGCCGGGAACCACGTTGGTCGAGTCCCAGGTACCGCCCATGCCGACCTCGATCACCGCGACGTCCACGGGGTGGTCGGCGAAGGCAGCCAGTGCCATCACGGTGAGCACCTCGAAGAAGCTCAGCCGCGGCCCGCCGGCGGCCCGGGAACGGGCGTCGACCATCTCGATGTAGGGGGCGACGTCCTCCCAGGCGGCGATGAAGTCCTCCTCGCTGATGGGCTCACCGTCCAGAGCGATGCGCTCACGGATGGTGGCCAGGTGCGGACTGGTGAAGCGCCCGGTGCGCATGCCGGTGGCGGCCAGCAGCCGCTCGGTCATGCGAGCGGTAGAGGTCTTGCCGTTGGTGCCGGCGATGTGCACGATCCGGTAGCTGTGCTCGGGGTGGCCCAGGATGTCGAGCACGGCGGCCACCCGGTCCAGCGAGGGCTGCACCTGGTGCTCGGGAGCGCGGGAGAGAATCTCCGCCTCAACCTCACGCAGTCGCTGGGACACTTCGACGGCGTGGGCGGCCGCGGTCAGGTCGGCCCGGTGACGCTCGGCGTCGGAGCCGACCGCGGCGTCCGGGGCGGTATCGGGCAGGACCGGTTCCCAGTCCTCCCAGTCGTCGGTTTCATCGTCGTCGACCTCCGCCAGCAGGGCGTCCAGGCGCTCGAGGTCGCCGCCGGGCACCATGTTGGCGGCCACCAGCTCGCGCAGGGCCGCCAGGTCCTCCGCCTCGGCCTGCGCGCGGCTGCGGTCGGCGGCCGCATCGGCGTCGGCAACCTCGGCCAGAGACCGCCCGTCGGTGGCGTCGGCAGCCTCCAGATATGGCAGCAGGTCGGGGTCGATACCGGAGTGCGTGCCGCCGGGCCCGTAGACGGCGTCGACGACGTCCTCCCCGCTGGCGCCGGCGGGGATGCCGAAGGCCGCGCCGGGGTGTGACTCGGCCTGGCCGCCGGCGTGAGCACCCCGGTCGTGTTGCTGCTTGCTGCTCATGTGCTGCTGTTCCTGCTTCCTGCTCGACGACGCGGGCCAGCCTAGATGACCGGCTCCGGGGAGGGCGGGGCAGGTGCTGGCGCCCTGACCGGAACCGGAACGGTATTGACCGGCCCGGTGGTAACAACGACCGATCTCGGTGGTTATTTCTACCGACCTCGGCGAGAGGCGGTGGCCTCGGCCACCCGGCCTCTCAGCGCTCGGCCTCGACCAGCTCGATGAGTTCGCCGATGCCCCCATGGATGCCGAAGGGCCGGAAGGGGAAGGCCTCGACCTGCTCCAGAGTGGTCGAGCCGGACAGCACCAGGTGCGTGCGCAGGCCCGCCTCGACGCCCGCCTGAATGTCGGTGTCCATGCGGTCCCCCACCATTGCGGCCGCCTCGGAGTGGGCGCCGATCTTGTTCAGCCCGGCCCGGATCATCACCGGGTTGGGTTTGCCGACGAAGTAGGGGGAACGACCGGTGGCCGCCTGAATCATGGCCGCGACGGCGCCGGTCGCCGGCAGCGTGCCCTCGTCCGAGGGGCCGTTGACGTCGGGGTTGGTGGCGATGAACTTCGCCCCGCCCTCGATCAGCCGGATGGCGCGGGTGATGGCGTTGAAGTCGTAGGTGCGGGTCTCCCCCAGGATCACATACTCCGGGTCCTGGTCGGTCATGATGTAGCCGGCGCCGTGCAGCGCCGTGGTCAGACCGGCCTCGCCGATCACGTAGGCGGTGGAGGCCGGGGACTGCTGGGTCAGGAAGGCCGCCGTGGCGTTGGCGGAGGTCCAAATGCGCTCCTCGGGCACGGAGAGCCCGGAGCGGGCCAGCCGGGCGGACAGGTCCCGGTTGGTGAAGATGGAGTTGTTGGTCAGCACCAGGAAGGGCATGCCCTTGCGCTCCAGGGCGTCCAGGAACTGCTGCGCGCCGGGCAGGGCGCGGTTCTCCCGCACCAGCACACCGTCCATGTCGGACAACCAGGCGGTGACCGGGGGCATTTCGTCGAGCGGCAGCGAGGCGGTGGTCGCGTCGTCGGCGGGAAGCGTTGGTGAGGCCATGGGGTAATCCTGCCATTGCGTTCCGCCGGCGTGCGTACCGCTGGCGCGGCTCAGTAGTGTTCCTCCGTGGACATCGCGGCAGGCCATCCGCTTTGAGAGCGCTTGGCGTCCTGGGCTCGGATCGCGCCGAGTTCCTCGTCACTGAGCCGGAAGTCGAAGATGTTGAGGTTCTCGCGGATGTGCTCCGGGTTGAGCGACTTGGGGATCGACACGATCCGGTTCTGCGTGAGGAAGCGCAGCAGCACCTGCGCCGGGCTCTTGCCGTGGGTCCGGCCTATCCGCACCAGGACCGGATCGCGGAGCATGCCCGACTGCCCCTCGCCGAGCGGCGACCAGGACTCGTGGACGATCCCGTGGGAGGTGAGGAAGTCGTGCATGCCCCACTGCTGCCAGTACAGGTGGGTTTCGATCTGGTCGACGGCGGGGACGACGTCGGCTGTGTCGATGATCTCCAGGACCTGCTTCCGGTTGAAGTTGGACAGGCCGATCGCGCGCAACTGGCCGGTCCGGTACGCCTCCTCCAGAGCCCGGTAGGTGCCGCGGCTGTCGGCATTGGGCCAGTGGATGATCATCAGGTCGAAGTAGTCCAGCCCGGCGGCCGCCAGGGAATCCTCGATGCCCGCGCGGGTGGACCGGTAACCGCTGGTCTGGGTCTTCGAGGTCATGAAGATCTCCTCGCGGCCAAGCCCGGATGCGCGTACCGCGGCCCCGACCTCGCGCTCATTGCCGTAGTTCTGAGCGGTGTCTATGAGCCGGTAGCCGGCGTCCAGGGCGTCGGCAACATGGCGCTGGGTCACGCGCCGCGGGGTCAAATAGGTGCCGTAACCCAGCACCGGCATCACCACTCCGTTGTTCAGTTCGACGTACTCCATGGGAATTGGTCCTGTTCGGTTGAAGTGTTCCTGGTTCTCAGATCGACTTGCCCAGCTCGTAGGCCTGCCGGGGATTGTCACCGAGCCGGCTGACCAGCCGGGCCCCGCCGGCATGGATACACCCATGGTCGCGCCAACGCACGTAGTCGGTGAGCATCCAGTGGTAAACGGGATACTCCGGTTTGTGGGGGTGGGTGGCGCGCGCCCGGGCGCCCCGCCGGGGGACGGAATGTCCGAATCCGGCACAAAGGCCGTCGACGACCGCAGGGGCCGATTTGAAAACCGCATGATTCCAACGTTCTTCCCATGGCCGCCGGCGACGGCGGAGTCGTTTATGCCGATCCTGGACACTTTGGGCCACCACGCACGGGATCGCCCCGAAGCCGGTCGCCTCGCGCGGGTCAGGACTTTCGGCGTCCCTGATCAGCAGCACGTCTACGCCCGCGGCGGGATGCCGGCGCGCGGTTGAGGACGGTTCCAAGTACCTCGGCTCCGCCCTGCTCGACTGCCAGCACCGCATCGTTCAGGTCCTCGCCGGTGGTCCGCGCCGATCGCACGACCATCAGGGCCCCGTCGGCTTGTTCGGCGAGAATCGCACCGTCGGTGAACTGCAGCAGCGGCGGCGAGTCGATGATCACCGTGTGTGCAGTACTCAAACGCTGCAAAAGTGCGGACATGTCGGCGGACGCAAGCAGCTCGGACGGGTTGGACGGAGTCGCGCCGGCGGGAAGAATCTCCAGCCCGGGCGTGGAGGTGCTCACCAGTACCTCCTCGAGGCTCGCCGCACCCTCCAGCAGTTGCGACAATCCGGGGCCGTCCTCGGGCAGTCCGAGAACGTGGGCCAGGGAAGGGGCGCGCAGGTCCCCCTCGACGAGGACGACCCGCCGTCCCAGCGCGGCCATCACGCGGGCGAGGCCTACCGACACCGTCGTACGCCCCTCCTGCCTCCTCGCCGAGCTCACGACCAGTACCCGGATGTCGCCCTTCGGTCCGACGTGAAGCAGATTGGTCCGCAGGCGACGCAGCTCCTCCTCGGTATCCGGGTCGGCACCCCGCAGCGGGCCGTCCTCGGCGATCGACCTCGACGATGGGACGGCGCCGAGTGGCGCGGCGCGGCCGGCTGCGATGACAGCCTTCGCGCCGTGCAGGCGCCTGTCCGACAGCTCGCGGAAGATGATCCACAGATATCCGAGCACGAGGCCGCCGAGCGCGCCCAGACCCAGGTAGGCCCAGGCGTTCGGCGAACGCGTGACACCGGAGAGTCTGGAGGGAGTCATGAGGATGACCTCCACCGGCGAGGTCTCGCCCTCGAGCTCGCTGACCTCATGCGCGGCCTGGAGGACCGCCTCGTCCGCGACCGAGCGCGCCTCGGCCGCGGAAGTCGCCGTCGCCGACACGCTTACGGTAGCCGTGTCCTCGGCGTGCGTCGCCGTCAGTGACTGAGCGACACTCGCGGCCGTCGCATCCAGACCAAGCGCGTCCACGACCCGCTGGCCGACCGCCTCCGAGGTGAAGACGGGAACGATCGCCGTGATCTTTCGGGGTGCCATCTGGGTTGCGGCGTAGTGCGCCTCCGTGTCGTCCTGCGCTCCGACGGGCACATTGACCCGGACGTAGGCGACTGCGGAGGCGGTGTAGGTGACCGGCGTCACCCGCACCACGACGGCGGCGGCAAGCACGCAGGCAACAATCACCGCCAGCAGCACGCCGGCGCGCCGACGAGTCAGGGATATGAAGCTCTCCAGCGTCATTTCGCATCACCGACTTAGGATCACGACAGGGAGGAACGGCGCCGTCAGACGCAGAAATGTAGTCTTCAGGGAGCACGTGAACGAACACGCCGAGCCTAGCACGCAAGATCCCCAAGCACCTTCATGGCGAGCGAACTCCACTCGCCTTGGCATGTGACCGCGCCGAACAGCGGATCGGCGCCGCAGCGTTTACAGCATGACCCCCTTAAACGGCTTCTTTGACGGTAGAACGAGCCTGTCACCAAACTCCAGGTTGTAGCAAGCGGGCCGGAAATGGGCTAGGCCGTCCGCGTCCGTGAAGGTAATCTCCCCGAAGTAGACGCGTCCGTCCACCTCATAGAAGTCGATTCTGGCGCAGGCGAACCCCTTGCCGAGCCGCTCGGCGACGGCGAGCATCTCATCGAGCCGCTCCGGAGCCGGCACATCCCCAGAACAGCGCGATTCACAGATGTACTCGAACGGTGCCCTGGTCCAGTCAGGCAGGTAGGTTCCCCGGCACACGCCGTCCGGGCCCCGGTCGACAGTGAACGCGAACTGGACGACGCCGTCGAAGGTCATGAACTTGTAGTCCCGCAGCCCTCCAGAAGCGTCCTGCAGGTATTGCTCGCACACGATCCGCGGCTCGCAGAACTCGTAGTGCATTTCGAAGCCGCCCTTCATCGCCTGCCGACGCTTCAGCCAACCCTCCAAGCGGCGCCGACAACCGGCAACGTCGAGCTCGCGCTTGTCGCGGACGACGATGTTCCAGCCTGAGCCATGGGTGGCCTTGAGGACGAAACTGTCGGGCAGCGCGTCGAAATCGATCTCCTCGGGCGAGTCCCAAACACCCAGCAGGGGAACCAGGTAGTCCTCCCCCACCGTTGCGCGGACCCACTCGCGCACAAGGTACTTGTCGGCGAGACGACCCTTGAGCGGGGTGGAGTCATAGAGCTTGAGCCAGTTGATCTTGTCGGTCATCGAGCGGGGATGGTCCAGATCGCAGGCGCGTCCCTTGAGCAGGCAGTGCCACCGCTTCAGCTCGGCGCGGTACCGAGAAGGATCAAGACCGCAATTGCGCCGGTAGACGGCCTCCTTCAGCCAGGTCTGTGCCGAGCCGGGCATAACGGCCACGGCCACGCCTTTGACGCTCACGATCAAGACTCCAGGGATCGGTATCGGCCACCCGGCGCCGATGCGTCGGATGCGGAACACGCGGCGCAAGCTGTTGAGCAACGGTGTAATACCGCCTCGGCTCCACCGCCCGAGCGGCCGCGCAGCCATAGAATTATCGCCCAGGCGGGCCCGCCATGTCGAATAACAGTGGGCGTGTTCGCCAACATATCGGTCACGATGCTCACACCTCGATACCAATTGCGCGAATAAGGGGATTTCTTAGCGACTTCCCGGACGCCCCATGAACGCCCGCCTCACGCGCAAGAACGACTCACGCAGTACCCCGACGTCGCTCACAAAAAGCAGCACCAGACACGCTCCGGCGAATAAGACCGGCCACATGCTTCCCTCGCACGACATGCAAATAGACATGACCGAGAGGAGCAACAGCTGGTAGGCAATTCTCGCACGGTCGATCGGCATGTCGATCCGCGTGGCGATGTCGCGTACACGGACCAGGAGAACGATCGCGTATGCCACCACGCCGGCGACGCACGCCCCCCAGGGCCCCATCGCCGGTACGAGCGCGACTCCCAGAAGCAGGTTTACGGCCGCACCGATCGCAGTCGAGATCATCAGCATCCGGCTCTTCATGAGTGCCTGGTAGAACGTGCCGAAGAACACCGACATGACGCCGAAGGCTGCGGCGAGCATCAGCAGCGGCACATAGCGCCAGGCATCCTGGAACTCCGACTGCAGCAGTAGCCCGGAGATCTGCCTGTTGAGTACTATCACCAACCCCGCCATCGAAAGCGTCACCAGGGAGTACCCGCGCAGCACGCGCCCAAAGAAGAGCCCGCTATCGGCCGCGCCGATCTCCCGGGCGGTTGAGAATTGCCAGGCCTGCTGAAATACGGAGCTGATGATGTTGATCAGCGACGGCATCTTGGTTGCCGCCGTGTACAGCCCGGCCGCGGCCAGACCACTGCCCCACACGACCACATAGCGGCCCGATACGCTCACGATCCACCACGACAGGAGATTGGGGACCAGGGGGAGGCTGTAGATCAGCATCCGGCGTAGGAGCGCGCCGTCGAACCGCAGCGGCGCCACGAAACGGTACTCCGCCGAGCACACGAATGCGGCGGCACCGGCCACCACGTATCCGATCGAGTACGACCACAGGTATCCGGCGACGCCGGCGTGCAGGTGAACGAGCAATGCGTACGTGGCGATAGCGAGGACGAGGGCGTTTATGAAGCCGTACCCGACGAATCGCCGCACGTGCCCGAGCCCGCGCGCGAACTGGCTGGTCGCCTTGTAGATGCAGGCAGACGCGAATAGGAAGAAGAAGGGCACGGCGTGGGCGTAATCAAAGATCCTCCAGGCCAGCGCCGATAGAACGGCCGCGACGAGGATCCCGCCGCCGAGAACCAGGACCGAGTTGCAGAACAGCTCCCCCTTCCCCACCGTCTCGTCTATCGAGAAGCGGTACAGCGCCTCAATGACACCGAGCGACGCCAGCGGCAGAACGATCTCGATCCCACTGTTCAGCAGCTCGGCTGCGCCATAGTCCGAGGCGGTCATGGCGCTCGTGTACAACGGCATGAGCACCAGCGAGACCACCTTGACCGCAAGGCTTCCCAGGCCGAAGATCACGGTATTGCCGAGGAGCTCCGCCAGGCGGCCCCGACTACGACCCGACATTGAACTGGGCCTTCCACCGTTCGATCAGGGCGAAGTCCAGGCCATCCAGCTTGGTCTCCCACCTGTCCTCGATCATCCGGGGCAGCGCGGCGGTGATGTCCGGGCGCTCGACTAGGGTGAGCGAGTAGTCCTTACCCATCTCTCGCGCACGGTAGTCGATCGAGATGATGATCGCGCGGCATCCCTGCTGGAGCGCGAATATGCCGCCGTGGAGTCGATTGCCCACGTAGTCCACCCCGGTCTCCAGAACGGCGCGGTAGGCATCGACGTTCGGCGGCACGACCTCTATGCCGGACATGTCGCTCAAGGAGCGCAGGTAGGCGAGGTCGTCCACGCCCTGTGGCCAGAAGCAGATCCTGCGATAGTGCTCTCGCAGGATCCCGATCATCGCCGCATCATTGTCCCGGTCCGGCTGATAAGAGGTCAGAGTGAACACCACCGTGGAGCTCTTGGACTGCGGGATGCTCGCGCAGTGCTCGGGAGTCAGTCCCCACAGCGTCGGACAGCCGGTGTTCCACGCCCTTAGGCCGATGGTCTCCAGGAGCCGCTTGGTTCGGTCGTCGCGTACGGAGTGCACGACGTCGTGCGCCAGTACCTTCCTGAACAGCGCCCGCGTGTAGAGGTTCACCGAGGCGCTGTTGACGCCCGCCCCGACCCCAAGGCACACGGTTCCCGCCGCCAGGCCGCAGTTCAGGTAATTGATGTTCCAGGCGGGCAGCGGCCGCAGCATGTTGGTGTACAAGGCGTTCGTGCCGCACAGGAATTTCAGATCCGCGGTCTTGAACGGGTCGAGCTTGCGCCGACAGAGTAGGTACTGCAGCGGCGTATGGGTCGGGGTGTGCGAAGCCATGCGCATGACGTAGTTCGATGCGAACAGCTCCGGCCAGTTGGCAGCGATCGACCGATTGATGATCTCGTCGCCCATGTTCAAAGAGCCCACCGACGTATCAAGGAGCAGGATCCGCTTCATCATGAGTCTCCCCGCCTGCCCTCGAGGGTCCGCGCCGGCACGCCGACGGCGGTGGCGCCGCTGGGCACGTCATGGATCACGACCGCCCCGGCACCGATCACGGCGTCATCGCCTACCGTAACGGGCCCGAGGATCAGCGACCCGCATCCAACGGTGACACGGTCGCCGAGCCGCGGTAGGACGTTGATTCCCTTGCGCCTCCCGATTGTCACGTTCTGTCCCACCTTGCAGTTCTCACCGATTTCCGCAGCCGGATGAATGACAACCCCCAGCGCGTGGTGGGGAAAGAGGGTTCCTTTTCCAATCTTTGTGGCATAGGGAACGTCACACGCGAAGACCACCCGCATCACTCCTCTGATCAGGTGCGCCGCCGGACGCAGCCCGTGCCGGGCGCACCGGCGGGCGGCGGAATAAGAAGCATGGACGGGATTCATTACCAGACTCCTTCCTCAAATACCGTTCGGTAAGGAAACAGGGTGTACCAACCGGGTCGATATAGAAGCATGATTGTCATGCTCACGAAGGCTATGAGTACGAGCAGCACCGAGACGTACCAGTTCCGCAGCCCCGGCTCGCGGGCGACGACATTCCCCAGGCCGACGACCATCGGGAGCGTCAAATACATCTCGAGGCGGTCGAGCAGGTTGAATCCGAGGGAGACGATCATGATCCCGGCGTCGACGACGGCGAAGGTGACCAGGATGCGGGTGACCCCGGTCTTGTCCGCCGCCACCGCGGAGTTCCATCCGCACATCGCCGCCAGACCGATCATGAGCAGCCGCACCCCCACCCCCATGACCGTGGCCATCCTGACGCCGCCCTCCGCGTACTGCGAACTCAGGTAGTGGCCGTAGTACGCAGAGAATACGGAGGCCTTGGTGAGGACCAAGCTCAGGCAACCGGTGCAGGCGCCGATGACCGCCCCCCATTTGACCCAGTCCAGGAAGCTGTTCAACCTCAGCATCGGAATGAAGTAGGCGGCGAGCAATAGTATGGCGGAGGCATGGAACTGCGCAGCAAGTAGTATCAGAATGAGGTAGCGCACGAGCCGCCGCTCCATCAGAGCCGGTACGGCGAGCAGGAATATGGCCGCCGCGATGCCCTGCCGGGTGGCGAGCATGATGTCGTAGAACACGGACATGCCGAAGGCCAGGAGCAACGCCAGCGGGTTCGACCTCGCATACCTGTGGATGAAAAGCACAACCGACCAGAAGGAGAAGATGGAGACTACTAGCAGCAGCACATTGAAGTCGTCCGTGATACGGCTGATCAGGTAGTTGACGACCACGTATCCGCGTTCGAATCTGCTGACGGCAAAGGCCTCCGACAGGCCGTCCGTGTCAGTAATCTTCTCGAACACGTCGTAGTACCGGCTGGTGTCGTTTCCCACCGTTCTGGCACGCAGGCCCGCCATCGCCACGAACAGCAGCCAGGCGACGAGCAAGGGCGCGGTCGACTTGCGGCTCCCGTCTTCACGACGACCGCCGAGCAGCCCGCCCACCAGGGCCAATATCCCGAACAGAGCGTAGTGAACCCACATGGCCGTTACTCGCCCCGCGCCAGGGACAGGTAGCGCCGCGAGAGCGCCCCGGCCTCTGCGGCGACGTCGAATCCACTGCTGCGCGCCTGCTCGACACCCTGCGCCCTGAGGGCCTCGGTCCCGGCCTGCGGGAGCACGTCCCTGACCCGCTGCGCCCAGTGTCCGGCGCCGAGTTCCAGCGCCAAGAAGGAACAGTCTCCAATGGACACCTCCTGCGGCACCCTGTCGGAGCAGACCAGCGGCAGACCCGCGCACTGCGACTCCACACCGACCATCGGCAGCCCCTCGAAGCGGGAGGGCAGCATCAGCACATCCATCGCCTGGTAGAGCGCCGGCACATCAGACCGGTCACCGAGGAACGTCACGCTCCCCGACAGGCCCCGCTCGCCGACCAGGCGCTCAATGTCCCCACGCAGCGGCCCGTCGCCTACGAGCAGCAGATGGCAGTCGGGCTCGAGTGCGAGCAGCTTCTCGAAGACCGCTACCAGAAACCGGTGGTTCTTCTCCTCGCTGAAGCGACCAACGTGCCCTACGACCTTGAGCCCGTTAAGGCCGAGTTCCGTCCGCTTCGCGTCCCGCATGCGCTGATCGAAGCGGTATCTGTTGACCTCCACGGCATTGGGAAGCACCTCGAACTGGCCCGCGCCGAACAGGAACTCGCCGGCGCTCCGGGAGCAGGCCAGCCGCACGTCGGAGTAGCGGCCCATGTTGCGGCAGACGATCTGGTTGCGTATCGAGTTCAGTCTCGAGTCGGAGTACGCCGTGGAATGGGAGTGCACGATCATGGACCTCACGCCCGCTCGGTGCAGGACCGGGTAGACGAAGCGGGCCAGCACCGGATCGTGAAGGTGCACGACGGGGTACTGCCCCGGATGCTCGTGCAGCAGCGTCGCGAGCTCCTTGCGGATCCGCAGGATGTTCTTGCCCGCGCGCCCGGGGAAGCACCTGCCCCCGAGCGACTCGATCTCCGCGCGCCGAGTCTCATCGGGGGTGGCGTAATAGTAGAAGTCGAATATCACCCGGCGCCGGTCGACGTTCCGGAAGTAGTTCATGACGACACTCGTCACACCGGAGCGGCGCGAAATTGAGGAGTTGATATGCAGGATCCTGAGTGGGCCGCCGACGCCGACCTCCCGCCGAGTCCGATTGTCCATGGTTGCCTTCATCCTCTTACGATTACTCTCCCTGCCCGACGCGTCCCCGATACGAGCGATCGTCGAGCACTCACTTCAGCCTCAGCACCTTGATGACACCCCAGGCGCACACGTGGAATACCGACCGCACGACGCTCAGGTGCTCAATATCTCGATACAACCTCCAGTGATACTTCACCAGACTGAGCTTGTTGGCGGATATCGAGTCGCTGCGGACCCGGTACTGGGCGAGGACATCAGGGATACCCCATATATACTTCTCCCTCTTGAGCATGCGCAGCCACAGGGCGTCGTCATTGCGTTTCCGGATGTCAGGGACTTCGAATTTGCCTAGTCGAGACACATCGTACATCACCGTGGAGTTCCCCACCGGGCAGTCCAGCAGGAGCCGGTTGTAGCCGACTCGCCTCGGACTGGTCAGGACCTTGCCGGTGGGAGCCCCGTGCTCGTCCACCTGTTCGTACGCGGTACAGCACAGGGCGACGCCGTGGCTGCCCATGAACTCCAGCTGGCGGGTCAGCTTGTCCGGATGCCAGAGATCGTCGGCATCCAGGAAGGCCATGTATTGCCCCCGGGCCATCTCCATCGCGCGGTTGCGCGCCATCGCCGCACCGCTGTTGCGCTCCAAGCGCGTGCACCGCACACGCGCGTCGGCATCCGCCAGCAGCCTCGCGCGCTCGAAGGTCCGATCGGTGGAGCAGTCATCCGCAATCAGCAGTTCCCACGAGGTATAGCTTTGCGCCTGCACCGATTTGACGGCCTCATCGATGAAGCGCTCCGCGTTGAACGCCGGCATGATGATCGACACTAGTCCGGGCACCACGGCCATTACGCTGTTTCCTTTCTTCAGTGGGCTCCGAACACTGCGCGCACCGTGGCCAGAATGATCCGTAGATCGCGACCGATGCTGAACTCACGAATATCGTCCAGGTTGAAACACATCTTCGCCGGAAGAATCTCCTCGATGTAGGCCCTATCTGCATCCGCGGCCGAGGTCAGTAACAGCGCCTCGTCCTTGAACTCGATGCTCGCGGTGGAGGTCACTCCCGCAGGAAGCAGTAATGTGGCTTTCATCTCCTGCGTGTACTCGCGCACATACTCGGGAACCTCGGGCCGGGTCCCGACAAAGGTCATGTTCCCTTGCAGAATGTCTATGAGCTGGCTGGTCTCATCTATCCGGTAACGCCGCATGAAGGCGCCGACCCGGGTGATACGGGGATCGGCGTGCACCGTCACCTGTGTCCCGGGTTCGCTCGGACGGTCCACCATCGTGCGAAACTTGTGGATCTTGAACTCGCGGCCGAAACTGGTCACCCGTTGTTGCCGGAAAAACACAGGGCCGGGCGAGTCGAGCTTAATGATCAGCGAAAGCAGGACGAACATCCACCCGAGCGCGACCAGCATGAGCCCGGCTCCAACAACATCGAACAGCCGCTTCAGCCGTAGCTGCCCTTCATGCGCAACCAGGTGATCGTAATAGGGACGCACGGCGTCGTTCTGCATGTCCGCCGGGAGGTCGGACCAGGCGGGCATTGCCGCGCGACGTCCCCGCCTCGCGCCGACGGTGCCGGCCCGCCGTCGCGGCGCACCGCTCCGCCTCCCGTCCTCACGCCCCGGATCGGCAGTCCCCTTCGCAGTTGCCGCGGGTCCACCCCGTTCCGGCATGGGGTTTGCGCCCGCCCGGAATGAGGAATAGCCGCCACGCATAAAACTACGTCGACAAGGCGAGAAGTGGTTATCAAGGCTCATTTCAGGGACCACCGGGGATTGAATCAGGAGGGGCGCGCACGACCGCGTGGGGCGAGCAACGACAGGCTTCATGGATGGTTTTCGCTAATGCGCGGGACGCGGCACACAGCAATGAGCGCACCGACATACCGTTTCTCAGCCCGCGACGTCACTGCGCGGGCGTGAGGGGCTCATGCCTCCTTATTCGCCAGGGGACGGCGTTGACAGAGCCATCGTCAAACGCCGAATAACGCTCGCAACCTACGTCCCAAGTCGCCCCGAAGCAAGTAGCACAGAATACCGTTACCCTCTTGGAACTATGGAGGCAATTATTGCGCTTCACGCCACCGGCTAGGCGCGGCCCCCGCCTGCCCGGACACGATCGGGCGCCACGCCGGGGCCGGGCTGCAAGCGGCGTGCAACCCCGCCCCGATTCGGGGCCGGCACCCGGTTGCTCATTCGCCGATGGGGCAGCTCCACTCCCCCTCGGGAGTGCGGTCCAGCCGATCCAGGATGCCGGCATCACGGAAGGCCCGCAGCGTGGCTCCGGGGCCGTCGACGAAGTGCTCCCAGCCGGTCTGGTGGGCGACGACGACGTGCGGCGCCCCCAGCACCTGCGCTGCCGCGCTGGCCCGCTCGGCGGACAGGCTCAGCGGTCGCCCCGCGAACTTGGCGGGCACGGTCGCCCGACCGGCGTTCAGCACCGCATGGCCGATGCTCCCGAAGCGGGCCTTGACCTGTGCGATCAGCTCCAGGGAGGCGTTGTCCCCGGTCAGGTAGATGGTGGTGCCGGGCGTCTGGATGACGAAGCCGGTGACCTCGCAGTTGACGTGCCCGGCGGTGTCAACCTCCCCGTCCGCGGGTCCGTGCTGGGCGGGCACGGCGGTGACGGTGACGCCGTCCCCCACCACCACGGACTGCCACGGGACCAGCCCCTCGGCGCCCGCCCCGAGCTGTCGGGCCGAGCCGGGATTGGTCAGCAGGCGCGGGGCGGCCAGGGCGAAGACACGCCCGGAGACGTCGAGGTTGTCGGCGTGATCGGCATGACTGACCAGCACGACGTCGACGTCCGCGAGCGCCTCGGCCGCCACGGCCGGTCCACGGGTCTTGCGCAGGGCGCCGTAGTCGGTGGGCGGGTCGAAGGTGGGGTCGACGACGAGGCGCAGGCCGGCTACGTCGATGGCGACGGTGGGCCCGCCAACCACGAGGAAGGCGAGGTTGTGACGTGGAAACGGCGAGCGCATTGGGGGTCCTTTCCGCGAGCGCGGTTGGGGTGGCTGAGATGACGCCGCTGCCGACAGGGGCTCGGCCTCCTGTCGGCAGCGGCGCGGGATGGTACTCCCCCGGGGCGGTCCTCAGGCCCGCGCCACGGTGGCGCTGGGGGTGTCCACGTCGGCGGTGATCACTTGCAGGTCCACACAACTGACCTCGCGCTTGATCAGGTCCAGGTGGGCGCCGGTCCAGGCGTTCTTGTCCGCCGGGATCGTCAAGGTGGCGCGCGCCGGCTCGCCGACGTTCAGGCCGGTGGCCTTGCGCTCATCCATCAGCAGCCGCACCAGGTCGCGGGCCCAGCCCTCGGCCTCCAGGTCGTCGTCGAGCGCCGTGTCCAGCACCACGAAGGCGCCCGAGGGCAGCACGGTGGCGGACAGGGCGTCGTCGTGCACCTCGATGCGTGTGGACAGGGTGAAGGCGGAGTCCTCCGCCTCCAGCACCACCGGGGAGCCGTCGAGCAGAACCGTGTCGAAGCGAACGTCGCCGTCCTCAGTGACCTCCCACTCCCCCGCCTTGACGGCGGTGAACAGCTTCGAGGTCAACTTGCGCACCTGCGGGGCGAAGGCGCGCGGGTTGAGGGTCAGCTCCTCGGTCAGCTCGTAGCCGGCGTCGGCGGCGTCCAGCACCCGCACCTGCTTGACGTTGACCTCGTCGGCGATCAGGGCCGTGAACGGCGCCAGGCCCGCCGGGTCGGAGGTGGCGATGGTCAGGGTCCGCAGCGGCTGGCGTACGCGCAGCTTGTCGGCCTTGCGCAGGCTCAGCGCGGCGGACACCGCGTCGCGCGCCTGATCCATGGCGTCCACCAGGGCGCCGTCGGCCACATGCTCGGGCAGGACCGGCCAGTCGGTCAGGTGCACGGAGCGCTCCCCGGTCAGGCCGCGGTAAATCTCCTCCGCCGTCAGCGGGGCCAGGGGCGCCATCACCTGCGTCAAGACGCGCAGCACGGTGGCGAGCGTGTCGAAGGCGGGGCGCGCGACTTCGGCGCCGCCGTCCACGAACCGCGACCGGGAGGTGCGCAGGTACCAGTTGGTAAGCACGTCGATGAACTCGCGCACCGTGTGGGTGGCGCCGGTGACGTCGTAGGCGTCCAGCTGCGCGGCCACGGTGTCGGTCAGGTCCTTGGTGCGGGCCAGGATGTAGCGGTCCATCACGTCGAGGGAGCCCTTGCGGCCGAACAACGAGGCGTCGGCCAGGTCCACGCCGTCGGTGAGGTAGCAGCTCCCCGCGTCCCCCGCCTGGGCGGCGTACAGGGCGAAGAAGTACCAGGTGTTCCACAGCGGCAGCATCACCTGGCGCACCGTGTCGCGGATGGCCTTGTTGGTGACGGCCAGGTTTCCGCCGCGCACCACCGGGGAGGACAGCAGGAACCAACGCATGGCGTCGGCGCCGTCGCGGTCGAAGACCTGCTGGACGTCGGGGTAGTTGCGCAGGGACTTGCTCATCTTCGCCCCGTCGTTGCCCAACAGAATGCCGTGGGAGACGCAGGTGGTGAAGGCGGGCCGGTCGAACAGGGCGGTGGCCAGCACGTGCAGCGTGTAGAACCAGCCGCGGGTCTGGCCGACGTACTCCACGATGAAGTCGCCCGGGTTGTGCGACTCGAACCAGTCCACGTTCTCGAACGGGTAGTGCACCTGGGCGAAGGGCATGGAGCCGGACTCGAACCAGCAGTCCAGCACGTCGGGGATGCGGCGCATCATGGACTTGCCGGTCGGGTCGTCCGGGTTGGGGCGCACCAGCGTGTCGATGAAGGGCCGGTGCAGATCCTTGACCTCCACGCCGAAATCGCGCTCCAGCTCCGCGAAGGACCCGTACACGTCGGTGCGCGGGTAGGCCGGGTCGTCGCTCACCCACACGGGGATGGGGGAGCCCCAGAAGCGGTTGCGGGAGATGGACCAGTCGCGGGCGCCGGCCAGCCAGTTGCCGAAGATGCCGTCCTTGACATGCCCGGGCACCCAGGTGATCTCCTGGTTGAGTTCGACCATGCGGTCGCGGATGGCGGTGACCTTCACGAACCAGCTCGAGACGGCCTTGTACATCAGCGGCTTGCGGCAGCGCCAGCAGTGCGGGTAGGAGTGCACGTAGGACTGCTGGCGCACCAGTACGGCGCGCACGGCCGCCTCGCGGCGGGCCAGCGGGCCGGTGCCGTCGCGCAGGTCGGTGATGACCGGCTTGTTGGCGTCGAAGATGTGCATGCCGGCGTAGTCGGGGACTTCGCTGGTGAACACGCCGCCGTCGTCGACGGGGATGACCGTGCCGATGCCGTAGGGCTGGCAGGAGTACATGTCGTCCTCACCGAAGGCGGGCGCCAGGTGCACCAGGCCGGTGCCCTCGGTGGTGGTGACGTAGTCGGCGGTGATGATCTGCCAGGCCGCCGGCCCGGGGGCGGCGCCCTCCGCGCGGTGGGCGGCGTCGTCGTAGTAGTCGTAGATGGGCACGTAGCGCACGCCGACCAGGTCGGTCCCCTTGTAGGTGGCCAGCACCTGCGGGTCCTCGCCCAACTCGCGGGCGTAGGCGCCCAGCAGGTCGCGGGCGAGCAGCACATCCTGCCCGGCGACCGGGGAGTCGAGGTCGGCGTCCACCCGGACGGTCACGTAGTCGACGTCGGGGCCGACGGCGACGGCGGAGTTGGACGGCAGGGTCCACGGGGTGGTGGTCCAGATCAGCGCCAGCTCCGGGGCGGCGTCGGGGTGGGTGTCATCCAGGCGCCGTTCCAGGCGCAGGCCCACCGTGACGGTGTTGTCCTGACGGTCCTGGTAGACGTCGTCATCCATCTTGAGCTCGTGGTTGCTCAGCGGCGTGCGGTCGTGCCAGCAGTAGGGCAGCACCCGGTAGCCCTGGTAGGCCAGGCCCTTGTCGTACAGGGTCTTGAAGGCCCACATGACCGACTCCATGTAGGTGGGGTCGAGGGTCTTGTAGTCGTTCTCGAAGTCCACCCAGCGGGCCTGGCGGGTGACGTAGTCCTCCCACTCCTTGGTGTAGCGCAGCACGGAGGTGCGGCAGGCCTCATTGAACTTCTCGATGCCCAGCCCGCCGGGGCGGGTGATCTCGGTGACGTCGTCGATGCCGAGCTCGCGCTGCGCCTCCAGTTCGGCGGGCAGGCCGTGCGTGTCCCAGCCGAAGCGGCGCTCGACGCGGCGGCCCCGCTGGGTCTGATAGCGGCCGACCGCGTCCTTGACGTAGCCGGTCAGCAGGTGCCCGTAGTGGGGCAGGCCGTTGGCGAAGGGCGGACCGTCGTAGAAGACGAACTCGTTGGAGTGGCCGTTGTCGTCCAGCGCGGGGCGGGCGTCGATGGAGGCCTGGAAGGTGCCGTCCTGCTTCCAGTACGCCAGGACGTCCTCCTCGATCGCCGGGAAGGAGGGGGACGGCTCGACCTTCTGGCCGGGGCGGTGCAGGGGGTAGAAGGCGGCGCCCGCGTGCTGGGTGCCGGTGGGCTCTTCGGCCATTTGTCTTGCCTCGCGTCTCACTCGTAGTCGTTTGCGCCCGTTGGGGCGCGGGATCCACGAGGACGACGCCGCTCCGACCGCCGATGACCCGGCGGCGGTGCCGCACCGCGGTACCACCTCGCTTGCCCCTCCGGCAGTGCCGGGGTGGGCCGCTCGATTCGCAGCTGTGACGGGCTGTCCCGTCCGGTTCTACTGGGGGCCGCGCGCCAAATGTGAACGCGGCCCGGTTCTTCCGGAGGCTCGCCGGTGATGGCCGGGTCGGCGCCTGTGGCGGTGAGTGTAACCGCGCACCGCGCCCCCGGCCATCCCCGGGCGGCTCCAGACGGCGTCATCCTCGCCACATCCCGGGATCGCGGGGGCCCCTGTGTGGTTTGTCAAGCGGCGGTGGGCGAGTGCGAGGAGGGCTTGGCCGAAGGCGCTTGCCCTGGGCGCGTTTGCGGTCGTAGTAGGCGCGGGATGTGGGGTCGGAGCGCAGTGAGGCGAAGGCTGACAGGAACATGGCTGGCTTGAGGCGCTTGTTGCCCGCGTGGGAGACGCACCTCACCCCGGATGGAGGAGCCCGACCGCCGAGTGACTGGTGTCAGGCCGGCGTATGAGGCCAGCTGGGCGCCGGTGGGGAAGGTTCTGCCCGCGGTTTCGGCCAGGAACACAGCAGCGGCCGGGACCCCCACCCCGGGGCACGGGTGATCAGGGGCCGGGCAGAAGAAGGATGGGCCACCCGCCAGGGCCACTATCTCGGGCGGCGACATCGTCGCGTTGGGCGCGGGTGGGCGATGAGCTGGCGGGCCAGCTCCAGGTCGAAACCGGTCAACATCGACAAGGATGCGGCGTCCTCATCCGAAGTGCTGATGGACCTGAGCGTGTGGGGCGTGGTGCGGGCAGCATCCGCGATCACCGCCGCATCGCGGGCCTCGGCATGCTCGACCTTGCCCACGCCCGAAACCGACGAAGACCTCGATATCGTCAATCTGTATGACAGGCTCCCTTACTTGGCGTCTACGTGGCCAGCCCTCGGACGATTGATCCCGCACCCACGCCTGCGAAAGGACTCCAAGGCAAAACCCCTCGGTCCGTTCCCCTAATCAGCGCCTCCCCATCCGCCCACCACCGGTGACACCCCCGGATCATTCGGTAAGACGGGAGCAAGACACCCGCGCCGGCCGCCGCTGACCCAACCGCGAGGCGGTTCCCCACGACTACCAACTAAGTTCCGGGCGGGGCTCGCAGTAGGGTGGCAATTCCCGTAGGGATCCCTTAAGCGGCGGGACGACGCTTGGTACCCTGACCCGACGGTTCGTACTTTCCGGTGGACGCTTCGTACCCTCCGGTGACGGTTCGGCACTCCAGGGTACGAACCGTCACCGGAGGGTACGAAGCGCTGATGCCAAGTGCCGAAGCGTCGTTGGAAGTGCCGAAGCGTCGGCGGCCGACCGTGCTTCGGTAGCCGACGTCAACCGCCGACAGCCGTAATCCCAATACCTGACAAGACGTCGTCTCACTATCCGACCGCATGGTTGTCTTTCCCGCCGCCGCGTCCCTAATGTGCGCCGCATGACCCAAGCGCATCCCCTACTCGCCGCCGCGGAGTCCCGCGGGGCGTGGTTGCGCTCCACCCGAGTCATGTGCTGTCAGGCCTGTTAAGCGCCTGACCATTGCGGCTAAGCCGTACACGGAATCCGGCGCACTGAGGCGTCCGGAGCCGCACGGCACCAAGTGGATCACTCCCGGCCAGCAGCCGGCGGTCACTTGATAGCACCGATCCGGAGCGAGTCCCCGAAACGATGACTCCGGACGCTCATGCACCACCAGCCTGGAGGAGACATGAGCCCGATCAAGAACCCGTCCACAAGCGACGCCGGCGCCGGCCGCGCCATCCGCCCGCCGCGCGCCGGCCGCGCCAACGGCCAGTGGCGCATCGACGGCCGCAAGCCCCTGAACCCCAACGAGGTCGTCAAGCAGGACGGCGATCCGCTCGGCGCGCACGACCGCATCCTGTCCACCTACGCCGCCGCCGGCTTCGACGCGATCCCGGACGACGACCTCCACACGCGCTTTCGCTGGTGGGGCCTGTACACCCAGCGCAAGCAGGGCATTGACGGGGGCCGCACCGCCCAGCTCAGCCCCGCCGAGCTGTCCGACCGGTACTTCATGCAGCGGGTGCGCATGGACGGCCAGTCCCTATCCGTAAAGCAGATGCGCGTCCTCGGCCGGGCGTCGAACGAGTTCGCCCGCGGCACCCTGGACGTCACCGATCGACAGAACCTCCAGATGCACTGGATCCAGATCGAGTCCGTGCCGGAGCTGTGGCGCCGACTGGAGGAGGCCGGCCTGATCACCATCGAGGCCTGCGGCGACACCCCGCGCGGGATCCTCGTCTCCCCCGTGGCCGGAATCGACCCCGATGAGATCATCGACCCCTCTGCCGCCGCGGCCCAGATCCGCGACACGTTTCTCGGCAACCCCGAGATCTCGAACCTGCCCCGCAAATTCAAAACGGCCTTCACCGGCTCCCCCACGCTGGACATCCTCCACGAGATCAACGACATCGCCTACGTGGGCGTCAACCATCCCGAGTACGGTCCCGGCTACGACCTGTGGATCGCCGGCGCCCTGTCGACCGCGCCATTTCTCGGGCAGCGCCTGGGCGCATTCGTACGGCCCGACCAGGTCAGCGACGTGTGGTGGGCCGCCATCCGGCTCTTCCGCGACTACGGCTACCGCCGCCTGCGCAACAAGGCCCGCCTGAAGTTCCTCATGGCCGAGTGGGGCCCGGAGAAGTTCCGCCGCGTCCTACAGGAGGAGTACCTGGGCTACGAGCTGGCCGACGGCCCCGCCCCCGCGCCACCCGCGGGCGAGGCCGACCACATCGGCGTCCACCGGCAGAAGGACGGACACTACTGGATCGGCGGCAAACCGCCGGTCGGCCGCCTGTCCGGCGACACCATGCTGGGGCTGGCGGACCTGGCGGAGACGGTCGGCTCGGACCGAGTGCGCACAACCCCGCTGCAGAACATCCTGCTGCTGGACGTGCCGGCCGAGCGCGTGGACGAGGCCGTGGCCGGCCTGCGGGAGCTCGGCATCGACCCGGATCCGGGGCCGTTCACGCGCTCGCTGCTGGCCTGCACCGGCCTGGAGTTCTGCAAGTTCGCGATCGTGGAGACCAAGTCCCTGGCCGCGCGGGTCGGCGCCGAGCTCGACGCCCGCCTGGCGGACCTCAACCTGGAGCGGCGGATCTCCATCAGCGTCAACGGCTGCCCCAACTCCTGCGTCCGCATCCAGATCGCCGACATCGGTCTCAAGGGGCAGATCATCACCGTCGACGGCCAGCAGGTACCGGGCTTCCAGGTGCATCTGGGAGGCGGCCTGGCGTCGGCCGGCCACGAGGAGGCCGAGCTGGGACGTACCGTGCGCGGCCTGAAGGTGGCCGCCACCGACCTGACCGACTACATCGAACGCGTCGTGCGCCGCTATGCCGCGGGGCGCACCGAGGGAGAGTCCTTCGCCCAGTGGGCGCAGCGGGCAGCGCAGGAGGAGCTGGTATGAGTACCGAAGGTATCGCGCCCCTGGCCGGGCTGCGCGCGGCCACCATTCCCGCCCTGACGGCCGACACCGCCCCGGCGACCGCCCCCGCGGCATCCCCTGCGGGTGTCAACCCCTACGGCCGGCTCGTCGCGCGTGGCGCCAACCGTCCTCGCTCCGCGCAGGCCCCCCGCCGCAGCGAGGCCGAACTGCGGCGCATCGCCGCCGACGGCGCCGCACGGTTGGGCTCGAACGCCTCGGCCGAGGCGGTGGTCACCTGGGCGGCCGAGACCTTTCCCGGCTCCCTGGCCGTCGCCTGCTCCATGGCGGATGCCGTCCTGCCGCACGTCGTGGCCTCCCGCATTCCCGGCGTCGACACGCTGTTCCTGGAGACCGGCTTCCACTTCCTCCAGACCGAGCAGACCCGTGACGCCGTCGCCCGCACCATGGACGTCACCGTCATAGACGTCCTGCCCGAGCTCACCATCGCCCAGCAGGACGCCGAGTACGGGCCGCGCCTCTATGAGCGCGACCCCACCAGGTGCTGCTACCTGCGCAAGGTGGCGCCACTGGCACGCGCCCTGTCCGGCTACGAGGCCTGGGCCACGGGCCTGCGCCGCGAGGACTCCCCCACCCGCGCCGACGCGCCCCTGGTCGCCTTCGACGAGACCCACCGGATCGTCAAGCTCAACCCGTTGGCGGCCTGGAGCTTCGACGACCTGCTGGAGTACGCGACCGCGCACGACGTCGTCGTCAACCCGCTGCTGGCGGACGGCTACCCGTCGATCGGCTGCGAGACCTGCACCCGGCGCGTCGCCCCGGGTGAGGATCCCCGCTCCGGACGCTGGGCCGGATTCGCCAAGACCGAGTGCGGCATCCACCTGTGATCGCTGCCCCGCACGCCCCGAACACGAAACCGCGGAACCGATTGGAGAGCCCCATGACCACAGCCACAGACAGCGTTACCGGCGTTACCGGCGTTACCAGCGCCCCTGCGGATCACCTCGACGCCCTCGAGTCCGAGGCGATCGGCATCATCCGTGAAGTGATCGCCGAATGCCGGCGCCCGGTGCTGCTGTTCTCGGGCGGCAAGGACTCCGTGGTCATCCTGCACCTGGCACGCAAGGCCTTCTGGCCGGCGCCGCTGCCCTTCCCCCTGCTGCACGTGGACACCGGCCACAACTTCCCCGAGGTGCTCGCCTACCGTGACGCGACGGTCGCCGCCGCTGGAGCGCGCCTGCTCGTCGCCCGGGTGCAGGACTACCTCGACGACGGCCGCCTGCGCGAACGCCCGGACGGCACCCGCAACCCGCTGCAGACCCGCCCGCTGCTGGACACCATCCGCGCCGAGGGCTTCGACGGCGTCATCGGCGGCGCCCGCCGCGACGAGGAGCGGTCGCGCGCCAAGGAGCGCATCGTCTCCCTGCGGGACGAGTTCGGGCAGTGGGATCCCCGCAACCAGCGCCCCGAGTTGTGGCGGTTGCTCAACCTGCGTCACTCCCCCGGCGAGCACCTGCGCGTCTTCCCCCTGTCCGACTGGACCGAACTGGACGTGTGGCGCTACATCGAGCGCGAGGACATCGTCCTGCCGAGCCTGTACTACGCGCACCGGCGGGAGGTCTTCTCGCGCGACGGCATGTGGCTCGCCGTCACCCCGGTGACCCAGCCGCAGGAGGGCGAGACCATCACCACCCGCACCGTGCGCTACCGCACCGTGGGCGACATGTCCTGCACCGGCGCCGTGGACTCGACGGCGGCCAACAACCACGAGATCGCCGTCGAGGTGGCCGCCTCCACACTCACCGAGCGTGGTGCCACCCGGGCCGACGACCGCCTGTCGGAGTCCGCCATGGAGGACCGCAAGCGCGAAGGCTACTTCTGATTCCCATCCCACCCTGCGAACCCACCAGACACGCACCCTGGAGAAACCTATGACCATCACCCCCTCCGAGTCCGCCCGCGCCGCAGCGGACCAACCCACCCTGCAACCGTCTCCGACCGCCGGTCTGCTGCGCCTGGCCACCGCCGGCAGCGTCGACGACGGAAAGTCGACCCTCGTCGGCAGGCTCCTAGTGGATTCCAAATCCGTGCTGCGCGACCAACTCGCCGCCGTGGAGCGAGTGAGCCTGGACCGCGGCCTGACCCACGCCGACCTGGCCCTACTCACCGACGGCCTGCGCGCGGAGCGGGAGCAGGGCATCACCATCGACGTCGCCTACCGCTACTTCGCCACTCCCCGCCGCTCCTTCATCCTGGCCGACTGCCCCGGCCACGTGCAGTACACGCGCAACACGGTCACCGGCTCATCCACCGCCGACGTGGTGGTACTGCTGGTCGACGCCCGCCACGGCGTAGTGGAGCAGACCCGCCGACACCTGGCCGTGGCGGCAATCCTGAACGTCCCGCACGTGGTGGTCGCCGTCAACAAGATCGACCTGGTGGACTTCTCCGCCGACGTCTACGACGCGATCGTCGCCGAACTGGCCGCCGCCGGCGCCGAGCTGGGGGTCAAGGACCTGCAGGCGCTGCCGACCTGCGCCCTCGAGGGGGACAACGTGGTACGTCGCTCGTCGCGGACCCCCTTCTACAGCGGTCCCGCCCTCCTGGAGCTGTTGGAGACTATTCCGGCCGACTCCACGTCGGCGGACGGCGCCTTCCGGCTGCCCGTGCAGCTGGTCATTCGGCCGCAGGGGGCCGCACCGGAGGGGTTGTCCGACTACCGCGGTTACGCCGGGCGGGTCGCCGCGGGATCGGTCCGTGTGGGCCAGGAGGTCGTGGTTCTCCCCTCACGGCGCCGCAGCCGGGTCACCGCCATCGACCTCGCGGACACCGCCCTGCCGGAGGCGCACGCCGGCCAGTCGGTGACCCTGCGGCTAGCCGATGACATCGACATCACGCGCGGTGATCTGCTCGCCGCCGCCACCGACCCGCCGCAACTGCTCCGGGATGTCACCGCCCGCGTAGCCTGGCTGTCCGAGCACCCCGCCAAGCCGGGAGACCGGGTCCTCGTCAAACACGGAACGCGTACCGTCCAGGCGATCGTCACCGCGATCGAGGCCGTCCTCGGCCTCGACGACCTCACCGCCGAGCCCGCACAGACCCTGGTCCTCAACGACATCGGCACCATCCGCCTGCGCCTGTCCGAGCCGCTCCCCGTGGCCGACTACGCCCGCTCCCGCAGCGACGGCGCCTTCCTACTCGTAGACCCCTTCGACGGCTGGACACTCGCCGCGGGCATGGTGCACCTCGAGGGCGAGCGCGCGTCCGCACCACTGGCGGCATGAGCCGGACGAGCACGGCCCCGGGCATCGAGGGACGGCCCGCGCAGGAGGTCGAAAGCGTCCCGGATACCGACCGTCCCGGCACCGGGTGGGTGGCACTCATCGGAGGCGGGCCGGGGGACCCGGGGCTGGTCACGGTGCGCGGGCTGGACCTGCTGCGGCGGGCCGACGTCGTCGTCGTCGATCGTCTCGCCCCGCGCCAACTGCTGGAGGCCGCCGGTCCCGGCACGGAGGTGATCGACGTGGGCAAGCGTCCGGGGCACCATCTGCTGCCGCAGGAGCAGATCAACGCGGTGCTGGTGGAGCGGGCCCGCGCCGGGCAACGTGTAGCGCGCCTGAAGGGCGGCGACCCGTATGTGCTGGGCCGCGGCGGTGAGGAGGCGGCGGCCTGCCGGGCGGCCGGCGTCATCGTGGAGATCGTCCCCGGGGTCACCTCGGCCATCGCCGTGCCGGCCGCCGCCGGCATCCCGGTGACCCACCGGGGGCTGGCCCGGGGCTTCTCCGTGGTCACCGCGCACGAGGAGCTGGTCTCCACGGTGCCGGCGCGGCGCGACCACACGCTGATCCTCCTGATGGGAGTGGCGCACCTGCGTCGCTCGGCCACGATCCTCCTGCAGGCCGGGGCCGAGCCCGACACCCCGGCCGCCATCGTCGAACGCGGCTTCCTACCCGACCAGCGAGTAACCACCACCGTGCTGCGATGTCTGCCCGACGTCGCCACCGAGGTCGGCGTCACCGCTCCGGCGGTCATCGTCATCGGCGACGTCGTCACCGTCAGCCCCGCATGGAACACGCGGGTCGTCCCCGGCTAGTGCATCCGGCTACGACCCCGGCAGCCCTGAAGGATCATCATGCTCGCACTCATCCTCCTCG
The DNA here is from genome assembly GCF_003287795.1 of Actinomyces sp. Z5. Lineage (NCBI taxonomy): Bacteria > Bacillati > Actinomycetota > Actinomycetes > Actinomycetales > Actinomycetaceae > Actinomyces > Actinomyces sp. Z5. The sequence continues at coordinate 33,290 of NZ_QMIN01000063.1, read as the reverse complement.
CCCTGGTCGGCCTGGTCGCGCAACTCGTGGATGGGACCCTGGGCATGGGCTACGGCGTCACCAGCTCCTCGCTGCTGCTCGCCGTCGGCCTGAGCCCGGCACTGGCCAGCGCCAGCGTCCACCTGTCCCAGATCGGGACCACGCTCATGTCCGGTGTCTCCCACCTGCGCCTGGGCAACACCGACCGGGCACTGGTGGCCCGCCTCGCCGTCCCCGGCGCCGTCGGCGCATTCCTGGGCGCCACCGTGCTGTCCCGGCTCGCCACGGCCGCGGCGACCCCCGTGACCGCCACCATCCTGCTGGTGCTGGGCATATATGTGCTGGTGCGCTTCGCCGTGCGGCCGCCGACCGGCGCTACCGCACGCAACAGCCCCCACACCTCCCGGCTGCTGACGCCACTGGGCCTGATCGGCGGTTTCATCGACGCGACCGGCGGCGGAGGCTGGGGGCCGGTGGTCACCACCACCCTGCTGTCGCGCGGCCGCACCGCCCCGCGCACCATCGTCGGCAGTGTGGACACCGCCGAGTTCATAGTCAGTGTGACCGCGTCGTTGGGCTTCCTCCTCGGGCTGGGGACGGCCGGAATCGACTTCGGCGTCGTCGTCGCCCTGCTGGGCGGCGGCATGTTGGCCGCCCCGCTGGCCGCCTGGGCGGTGTCCCGGATGCCGGGCACGATCTTGGGAACCGCCGTCGGCGGCCTGATCGTGGTGACGAATACGGTGACGGTTCTGGAGACACTCGGTCTAAGCACCACGGTCACCGCGTGGACGCTGTCGGCGCTGGTTGCGGCGCTGGCGCCGCTCATCGCCCTCACGGTGCACCGCACCCGCCGCACCAACGTCGTCGCGGAGGTGCAGGCGGCATGAAGACGCGTCCCCTGGTGGTGCTGGCGCATGGCACCCGCGCACCCGGCGCGCTCCCGGTGCTCGAACAGATCAGTGCGCAAGTGGCCGACCTCCTGCCGGGAGTCGTCGTGCGCCACGGCTTCGTGGAGTTCCAAAACCCGACGGCCCGGGAGGCCTTTTCGGGGCTGCACGATCCCGTCGTGGTCCCCTTCTTCCTGGGTGGGGGCTACCACGTCCTGCACGACCTGCCCGGTCTGCTCGCCGAGCACGGGTCCGGCAGCGCCACCCGGCATCTGGGGCCCGAAGCCACGATTATCACGGTGGTGGCCGACCGCCTCCGGCAGGCAGCGGCGGAGGCCGGCACTGCCGTCACCCGCCTCGACGGCGTCGTGCTGGCCGGCTCGGGATCGTTCAGGCGTCGACCCGTGCGGGAGACCGAGCAGGCGGCGGCGCTGCTGGCGCGGGAGCTCGGTGTTCCCGTCCGGCCCGCCTACCTGGCCAAGACCTCGCCCACGGCCCAGGAGGCGGTGGCCTCCTGGCGCCGAGAGGGCGCGCGGACGATTGCGGTGGCCCCGTATCTGCTCGCCGAGGGCAAGTTCTCCCGCGCGTTGCACCGGAGCGAGGCGAGCTTCGTCGCCGCTCCCATCGGCGCTCACCCGGCGGTCGCCCGCGTGGTCGCCCAACGCTACCGGGAGGCCGTCGGCAGCGAAATCGGTATTGAATGCGCCCGCGGGCGCGTCAGCTTAGCCCCCGTGGCCGCGGGCTAAGCTGCAACCGCAGCACCAGTGCGGGAGGGAACGGGACGTGCCTACAACCGATGCGACCGCGGTGAGCACCACACCGGAAGGCGCCGCACCCGCACGACGACGCACCTGGATCCTGATCACCTGCTGCATGAGCCTGTTCATCTCCACCATGAACGCCTCCGTGGTCAACGTCGCCCTGCCCGCGCTGCGCCGCGACCTGGGGGCCTCGACGGCCGCGCTGCAGTGGACTGTGGACGCCTTCACCCTCGTGGTCGCCGCCTTCCTGCTCATGGCGGGCACGACCGCCGACCGGGTGGGGCGGCGGCGCACCTTCGCCCTCGGTCTTTTCACCTTCGCCCTCGGCTCGGCGCTGAGCGCAATGTCACCCAGTGTGGAGCTGCTGATCGCGGCCCGCTGCGTGCAGGCCCTGGGCGCATCCATGCTCAACCCGGTGGCGCTGTCCATCATCACCACCACCTTCACCGAACCGCATGCCCGCGCCCGCGCGATCGGCGCCTGGGGTGCGGTGGTGGGCGTTTCGCTGGGCGTCGGCCCACTGGTCGGTGGTCTACTGGTGGATGCCTTCAGCTGGCACGCCGTGTTCTGGATGAACGTGCCCGTGGCGCTGGCGGTGCTGGCCATGACGGTGGTCTTCGTGCCGGAGTCCCGCAGCGCGGTGCCCCGCCGTTTCGACCTGCCCGGTCAGGTGCTGCTGGTGGTGCTGCTGACCGCGGTGGTGGCCGTCCTGATCGAGGCGCCCGAACGGGGGCCGGGTGCACCGCTGACCGTGGGGCTGGGCGCGGCGGCGGTGGTCGCGGCGGCGCTGTTCGTCGTCGTCGAGCGGCGCGTGAGTCAGCCGGTGCTGAATCCGCGCTTCTTCCACTCCGTGCCGTTCACCTCCTCGGTCATCACCGCCCTGGCCCTGTTCTCCGTCCAAGGTGGGTTCATGTTCATCATGAGCGTCTACCTGCAGGAGACGCGCGGCTTCTCCCCGCTGCAGGCGGGCGCGGCCCTGATTCCGCTGGCCCTGTGCCAGGCGGTGGCCGCGCCCGTATCGGGTCACCTCGTCTCGGCGCGAGGCACCCGGCCGCCGCTCGTGCTCGGAGGCTTGATTCTGGCGGCTGCCGGCTGCGTTCTGGCGGTCATCCCCGACGACGTCGGCATGCCGCCCCTGGCGGGCCTGTTCGCCCTGATCGGTCTGAGCCTGGGGCTGGTGAACCCGCCGATCACGACGACGGCGGTGGCGGGTATGCCGCTGTCCCAAGCGGGGGCGGCGTCCGGGGTGGCGGCATCCAGCCGGCAGGTCGGCATCGCGCTGGGGGTGGCCCTGGCCGGGCTGGTCTCCGGCAACGGCGGCCTGACTCTGGTCTCGGCCCGCCCCATCTGGGTGGCGATGGCGCTGGCGGGCGCGCTAATCACTGCCCTCGGCCTGCTCGCGGCCACCCCCTGGGCGCGCCGCACCGTCGACGATCTGGGCCCTCTGTTCGAGCCCGGGCACTGACGCCGGTCAGGCCGAGGTGTTCTCGTTCTGCAGCACGCCGGCGCTGTTGCCGTCCTCGGAGGTGGCGCCGCCGTCGGAGCCGCCGGTGGCGTCGTCGTTGGGCGTGGTGCGTCCGGCACCGCCACCCTGCTCCCCCCGGCCGCCAGGCATCTGGCCGCCGCCCGGCATCTGACCATCACCCGGCCCGCCCTGCCGCGGGTCGAAGCCGCTGCGCTCGCTGCCGGCCGGGGCCTGGTCGGGCGAGAGCAGCTCGTTCGTGCCCCAGCCGGCGCCGAAGGCGGCCGCAGCGAGAGCGACCACGGCGACGACGGCGACCCAGGCGCGCCGGTACCAGGGACGCTGCCGCTTGGTCCGTGCGGGAGCGGCGTCGTTTGTCAAGCCCGCGTCGGCTCCATCGGCCGACGTCGGGTGCTGTGTGGAGGCGTCGGGGGTGGGGATGCGGGCGGTGACGTCGAAGTCGTCGGGCCTGGGCTCGGTCATCTGAGTCCTTTCGGTACGCGGTGGGCCTCGCAGTGTCGAGGCGAGGCCGAAGCTAGGCACCGCGGCTGAATCGCCCACGTACCGGCGCTGTGGCGCAGCTGTGTATTGGGCGCGCCGCCTCAGTCGCGGGCCACCACCGTGTTGGAGGCCTGCGCCCGGGGGCGCACGATGAGTGAGTCGATGTTGACGTGTGCGGGCCGCTCCAGCGCCCACACGATGCACTCGGCAATGTCCTCGGCCACCAGTGGCTCGGCGACGCCCGCGTAGACGGCGGCCGCGCGCTCCCTGTCGCCGTGGTAGCGGTTCAGGGAGAACTCGGGAGTCGCCACCATTCCCGGGGCGATCTCGATGACGCGCACGGGCTCGCCGACCAGTTCCAGACGCAGAGTGTTGGCGATGATCCGTTCGGCGTGCTTGGCGGCCACGTAACCCCCGCCCCCGGGGTAGGTGTCGTGCGCGGCGGTGGAGGTGAGGAACACCAGGTCGCCGCCCCGCTCACGCATCTCCGGCAGGAACGCCTGGGTGACCCGCAGCGCCGCCAGGACGTTGCGCTCGTACATGGTGGCCCATTCCTCGACGCTGCCCGCGGCCACCGGATCCGCGCCCAGAGCACCGCCGGCATTGTTGATGACGGCGTCGACCGGGCCGCCGGCCTGCACCTGCTCGACCAGGCGCGCGACGTCGGCGGGCTGCTGCAGGTCGGCAGCCACCCAGGTGCAGCCGGTCTCCTCACTCAGGGCGGCCAGGCGCTCGCTACGTCGGGCGGTGGCGACCACCTCCCAACCGTGGGCGCGCAGCAGGCGGACGGTGGCTGCGCCGATGCCGGTGGAGGCCCCGGTGACCAGGGCGCGACGCGAAGTAGGGAACGAAACTGGGGCGGAAGTGGCTTGGCTCATGCCGCCATTGTCCTCTTTCACCGGGCCTTAGGTCGTGTTGTGTAAGTCGTTTGTGGTGGTGGGTCGGTGCTGGCGATGTGGATGGTGGTCTGATAGCGGATGGCGAGTTCGTCGTACCTGGTGGCTACGGCGC
>NZ_QMIN01000063.1:10327-28349 GCF_003287795.1 Actinomyces sp. Z5 | reverse complement strand
TTGGACCGCTGTAACCGGCGGCTACGGCGGTCCAACCGGGGAACAGGGGTCCAACCGGGGAACAGGGGTCCAACCGGGGAACAGCGGTCCAACTGACAGGCTCAACAGCCACACACCACCACCCAGCCACACACCGCCACCCAAGCACTTACACAACAGGACCTAGGGGCTCTTCGTGTTTGTGGGTGTGGTGGTTCGGGGGCGGGGCTGCGATTCCGATGGTCGTTATCGGGCGTAGGAGGACGTTTTCGGGGTGCGGGAGGTCGTACTCGGGACGGCGAGGTCGTACTCGGTAGGTGCCAACGCGCCGAATACGACCTCATCGGCCCCAAACCCTCCCGAATGTGGAGCGTTTCGGGCTGACGAGGTCGTTTTGGCCGAGCCCAGGTCGTCCTCGGGCCAAGGAGGACGTTTTCGGGTGCGGGAGGTCGTACTCGGGGCGGCGGTGCTGGCGACCGCGGGCGATTCGTCGGAGGCGTTGGAGTCATGTGGGCGCCGGGTCGGGGGCCGCGGCCCCTTGACGGCGCATGCCAGTGACATTGGGGCTGTCCCCCAGACGCCCCGGGGCGCGCACGCCCGGCAGTCCAAACACATGCCCCGCCCGCCGGCCCATCAACACACCCGAACACGAAGACCGATAAAGGCCGCCGACGGAGCCGGACCCAAGAACCGCGAGCGCCTACCGGTCGTCTACTAGTCTGGAGGCATGACGGTCTACGGCTTCATCGGTGCGGGCAATATGGCGGAAGCGATCGTGCGCGGCACCATCGCGGCGGGCACGCCCACCACCGACGTGCTACTGACCAGTGCACACGACTCCGCCTCCCGCCTGGCCGCCGCCACCGGGGCGCGGCACGTCCCGGCGCCGGCGGACCTGGTGGCGGCCAGTGATGTGGTGGTGCTCGCGGTCAAGCCGCACGTGGTGCCGGAAGTGCTGGAGTCCCTCGCCGACGCGCTGGCCGCCCGCCGCCCGCTGGTGCTCTCGATTGCGGCGGGGCTGAGCACCGAGCGCCTGGCGCAGATGCTGCCCCCGGGGGCCCGCGTGGTGCGGGCCATGCCGAATATGGCGGCGGCGGTGGGCCAGTCCATGACCGCCCTGGCGGCGGGCGCCGCAGCCGGCGCCGCCGACCTGGAGACCGCGCGTGCCCTCATGAGTACCGTGGGCCGCACCGTGGTGCTGGCGGAGAAGGACTTCTCGGCGTTCACCGCGCTGGCGGGCTCCTCCCCCGCCTTCGTGTTCCAGTTCATCGAGGCGCTGGCGCGCGGCGGAGTGGCCGCCGGCATTCCCAAGGCGCAGGCGGTTCAGATCGTCACCCAGGCGGTGCTCGGCTCGGCCCTGACCGTGCAAGCCGAGGCGGCCGACACCGGGGACGCCGGGCGCGGCCGTACTCCCGCCGACCTGATCGACGCCGTCTCCTCCCCCGGCGGCACGACGGTGGCGGGGCTGGTGGCGCTGGAGCGGGCGGGCTTCTCCGCCGCGGTTGTCGACGGCGTGCAGGCGACCATTGCCAGGGATCGGGCGCTGGGCGCTTAATCTCTCACGCGTGCGCCGTGCACGCACCCCCGTAAAGCCGCTAAGCTGGCACTACTTGCCCCGTCCGTTACCGGATCCGTGCCTGTTCCTGATCATCTTGTTCCTGACCGTTTACCTCCTGACACCTGCCCATTCCTGACCGCTGCCCCGGTGAAGCCTCCGAAAGGGGAACTCCTATGGCGAACCAGGCGACCCTGAGCACCTGGAAGCAACCACGCACCTTCTATGCCCGCTACGGCAAGCGCGCCCTGGACGTGGGCGCCGCCCTCGCCGTCATGCCGGTGCTGGGGGTGCTGACCGTCGGCGTGGGCGCCGCCATCAAGCTCGACGACGGCGGCCCCATCTTCTACCGGCAGGAGCGCTGGGGACGCCACGGCCGCCCCTTCAAGATCTTCAAGTTCCGCTCCATGTCCGTGGGCGCACCCGATATCCGCAACGCGGACTCCTCCTCCGTCGCCTCCCGCACCGATACCCGTGTGACTCGTGTGGGCCGTTTCCTGCGCACCACCTCCGTCGACGAGGTGCCCCAGTTCCTCAACGTCCTGAACGGCACCATGAGTCTGATCGGGCCGCGCCCCAACCTGGCGACCAAGCCGCTGGAGCGCATGGGCGCGGACGAGCGGCGGCGACTCACGGTCAGGCCCGGCATCACCGGCTACAACCAGGCCTTCTACCGCAACTCCACCACCCTGCCCGAGCGCTACGCCGCCGACTGCTACTACGTCGATCACCTGTCCTTCGGCCTGGATCTGCGCATCGTGCTCAAAACCATCCAGACCGTGCTCACCGGCAAGTCCGTCTACTCCGACGCCAAGGAAACCGCCTGAGAACCGGCGTCAAGGAAACCAAGGAGTCACTTCATGACCGTCCCTGAAACCCCCGCCATTCAGCCCCACGCGGACGCCGACCGGTCGACGCGCCCCGCCGCCGAACGCCCACCGGTGCTGATCCTGGGAGGTTCCCCGCTCCAGGTGCCGATGATCCGCAGGGCCCGCGACCTGGGGCTGCGCACGCTGGTCGTGGACGCCAACCCCAACGTTCCCGGCGCCGCGCTGGCGGACGAGTTCGCCGCCGTGTCCACCACCGACGTGGAGGGGCTGCTGGCCCTGACTCGCGACCGCGAGCTGGCGGGGGTCACCTCTGTGGGCACGGACCGGCCGGTGCGGGCCATGGCGGCCGTCGCCCAGGCTCACGGTCTGCCCGCCGTCTCGCCGGACACGGCCGCGGCGTGTACCGACAAGGCGCTGATGCTTCAGGCCGTCGCCCGCGCGGGCGTACCCCACCCTCGATTCGCCCTGGCCACCGACCTGGACGAGCTGCGCGCCGCCGTCGCCCAGGTGGGCCTGCCCTGCATCGTCAAGCCGTTGGACTCCTCCGGGTCCCGCGGGGTGGTGCAGGTGGACAGCGAGGCAGACCTGGCCCGGGCACTGGACTATGCCCTGGCTCCCTCCTACGAGCCGACCGTGATCGTGGAGGAGCTGCTGGTGGGGCGGGAGATCAGCTGCGAGGTGCTGTGCGTGGACGGTACGTACCACGTGGTCGCCACCACGGACAAGGACACCACCGGCAGCCCCCACTTCATTGAGACCGGCCACACCCAGCCCGCCGACCTGGACGCCGACACCCTGGCCGCCGCCCACGCCCTGGTGGCCCAGTGCCTGGCCGCCGTGGACATGCACTTCGGCCCAGCCCACGTGGAGATGATGCTGACGGACAACGGACCCGTGCTCATTGAGTTCGGCTGCCGCATGGCCGGCGACTTCGTCTCCTCCCATGTGGTGCCCGGCTCCACCGGCATCGACTTCATCGGGCTGGTGCTGCGGCAGGCCTGCGGGGAGAAGATCGAGATGCCGGCCTCCTCCGGACGGGCCGCCGCCATTCGCTTCCTGACCGCCCCCGAGGGCGTGCTGCGCGCCTTCCACGGGGTGGAGGAGGCGCGCGCTGTACCCGGCGTCGACGCCGTCATCACCCTGGCGCAGCCCGGCGAGGCCATCGCCCCGCTGCACTCCAGCACGGATCGCCTGGGCGTGGTGGTTGCCTCCGCCCCCGACCGCGTCACCGCCGTCGCCGCCTGCGAGCGGGCCCGCGACCTGATCCGCATCGAGGTCGACGCGCAGCTCCCCTCCCCCGCCGCCACGCCGACGGCGGCCTCCCCCGGCCCCGCCTCCTCGACGCCGGCCGACCTGCCCGCGCGGGGCCGCCGCGTGCTGATCATCGGCGCCGGCCGCGGCCAGTTGGGGCTTATCCGCGCCGTCAAGCGCCTGGGAGCCACCGCGGTAGTCGCCAGCCTCACCGCCGGTCCGCCGCCGGGACTCAAGGAGGCCGATGAGGCCATCGACGTGGACCTGCTCGACCCGGCCGCGGTGGCCCGGGAGGCCCGTCTGGCCGGTGTCGACGCCGTCGCCACCAGCTGCCTGGACACGGGCCTGGAGGCGCTGGGCGCGGTGGTCGACGAGCTGGGGCTGCGCGGTATCGGCCGCGCCGCCGCCCGGCTGTGCATGGACAAGCTGGCCATGAAGCGCCGCCTGGTCGAGCGCGGCGTATCCACCGCCCCATTCCGGGAGGTCACCAGCCGCGATGAACTGGACGCCGCCCTGGCCGCCGTCGGTCTGCCGGCCATGGTAAAGGCCGCCGACCTGCAGGGCTCCTCCGGCGTGTTCAAGGTGGCCTCATCCGAACAGGCCCGCGCCGCCTTCGATCGCGCCCACGCCCTCAGCCGCCACGGCACGGTGATCGTCGAACGCTTCCTGGACGGCCGCGAGTTCGGCGCGCAGGCGCTGGCGCACGACGGCGAACTGATACACGTCACCGTCCACGGCGACGACCTGGCCGCCGGCCTGCCGATCCCCATCGGCCACCACGTGCCCCTCGACGACGCCGACCTGGCCGCCCAGGCTCGCGAGGTCACGGCCGCGGCGGTGGCGGCGCTGGGTCTGGACGACTGCGCCGTCAACATCGACCTGATGGCCTGCGACGGCCAGGTGTACGTGATCGAGCTGACCGGCCGCGCCGGGGCCAACGGACTGCCCGAGTTGATGGGTGCGGTGCACGGCCTGGACTACTACGAGCTGGTGGCCCGGGAGGCGCTGGACCTGGACGTGCCCGGCACCTGGGCGCGGCGCGAACCCGGGCCGGGCGCCGCCCTGGCACTGATGCTCACGGACCCTGACGCCCACGGCACCATCGCCGACGTGCTGGTGCCCCGGGACCTGCCCGACTGGGCGGTGGACCTGAGCCTGTTCCGCGGCCCGGGCGACCGCATCGACGGCTTCGCCTCCTCCAATGACTGTCTGGGACAGGTGGTGGTGCGCGGGCAGGACCTGGAGCAGTGTCGGCAGCGGGCCGCCGCCCTGGCCGCCCAGGTGACCTTCCGACTGCAGGAGGCGGCATGAAACGACTTGTCATCCTGGCGAACGCCTTCCCCTGGGGCAACTGGGAGCCGTTCCTGGCGACCGAGCTGGAGTACCTGACCGGTTTCGACCAGGTGGACATCATGTCTCTGTCGGTACGGGAGGACCAGCGCGCCAACGTGCGCCCGCTGCCGGCGGGCATGCGCGCGCATGCGATCCCGTTCCGCTCCCGCCTGTTCTACCTGCTCGGTTCCTTCCCGGTGCTGGGCGACGCCAACCTGTACCGCGAGCTGGCCGACCTGGCCCGCCGCCGCCGGCTCAGCCCCTCCCGCGTGGTCACCCTGTTCGTGTTCCTCAGCCGCGCCCGTCACGAGTCCGCGCAGGTCGCCCGGCTTCTCCGGGAGGCCGGGGCGGGCCCGGACGACGAGGTGGTCTTCTACTCCTACCGCTTCGCCTACCAGCCCCATATGGCTGCTCGACTGCGCCGCCGCTTCCGCCGCACGGCCTCGGTGGCGCGAGCCCACCGCGCGGACCTGTACGAGGAGTACTCCCCCCGCGGCTACCTGCCGCTGCGAGCGCAGACGGTGGCCGACCTGGACCGCATCTACCTGGTGGCGGACCACGGACTGCGCTACCTGCTGGACCGGCACCCGGAGGCGGCGGACAAGGCCGTCGTCGCCCGCCTGGGCACCACCGATCACGGTGTCCCCGCCGCGGTGCCGCCCCGCCGGGAGGGGCTGCGGATCGTATCCTGCTCGACCATCGTCCCCATCAAGCGCCTGGACCTGCTGGTCGAGGCGCTGGCCGGAACCGAACTTCCGGTCCAGTGGGACCACTTCGGCGAGGGGGAGCTGCGTGAGCAGCTGCAGGCGCAGGCCGACGCCGAGCTGCCCGCCAACGTGAGCCTCACCTGGCGGGGCTTCGTGCGCAACGCCGACCTGGTGGAGGAGTACGTGCACTCCCCCCGCCACCTGCTGGTCAACGTCTCCGCCTCCGAGGGCGTGCCCGTGTCGATCATGGAGGCGCTGTCGGCGGGCATCCCGGTGGTGGCCACGGATGTGGGCGGCACCGGCGAGCTGGTGCGCACCGGCGTCAACGGGATTCTGTTGCCCGCCGATCCGACGCCGGCGCAAGTGCGGGGCGCCATTGAGCAGATCGCGGGCCTGGATGAGGATGCCTATGCCGACCTGCGCGCCGGCGCCCGGCGCACCTGGGAGGAGCGCTGCGACGCGCGCGCCCTGTACACCCGCTTCGCCGCGGAGCTGTCCGGCCTGCTGGAGGGGGCGGAATCCCGCGCCGCCGCGCAGGAGGGACGAGCATGAGCGGACAGGCTCCGGGACAGCAGTCATCAGCCGGCGACGCGGTGAACGGCGAGCCCGAGCGACGCCGTCGGGTCGAGCGCGCTGTCTCGCGCCGCCCCGGGCTGGCGCTGGTCGCCGCCCTGTGCAACCTGGCGGCGGTCGCCCTGGCTCTGGCCACCCAGGCGTCGCTTCCCTGGGTCCTGATTCTGCTGCTGTGGCTGAACGCGCTGCTGTTCGCCGCCGCCCGCATGGCCGAGCGCACCATCCTGGCGGCCTTCCTGGTGTCCTTCTTCCTGCTGCTGCTGGGGCGCGAAATCACGGTGGACTTCTTCCACTATGAGACCAGTCAGGCGCCGCCGGGGCAGACTGAGCACCTGCAGCTGTGCCTGGCGCTGAGCCTGGTCGGCATTCTGGCCGGGGCGCTGGCCGTGAGTGCCTGGCGCACAGGGAAGTCGCGTCTGCGGGCGGTGGGCGGCGCTGGTTCCGCCGGCTCCAGCCGCGGGCGCTTCGGCTCCGCCCGCATTGGCGTTCCCGAGGGCGCGACCGTGCTGGCGGACCCGTCGATCGTGCGCTTCCTGTACTGGGCCACGCTCGTCCTGTCACTGATATCGGTGGCGCTGCGGGCCCGCTACGTGCTGGCCAACGGCTACCTGTCCTATTACACGGACTTCTCCGATCTGGAGGACGCCTCCGGATCCATGTACGGGCTGCGCCGCATCGAGATCATGCTGCCGCTGGTGCTGACGATCTATCTGGGCCTGTTCCCGCCGCGCCGCCAGGTCACGGCCGCCAGCGTCGGCTGGGCCGTTTACCTGGCACTGAGTCTGCTGACCGGGCAGCGCGGCACCTTCGTGGGCGGCCTGGTCATCATCCTCGCCTACTGGATCGTGCGTGCCCGCCAGGACCCGCCCGGCACCTGGCGCATCGGGAGGACGGGCCGGATCGTCGGCGTCGTCATGGTGCCGCTGGTCGCGGTCGCCTTGGCCGCGGTGGAGTCGGCGCGCGGCGTCGGTGCGGTCGCCTCGGACACCGCCGGCCGCAACCCGATCCTGCAGCTGTTGTACGGCCAGGGCGTGAGCTCGACGGTGGTGCGCAACGCCTACACCTACGCCGACTTCATTCCCCAGGACTGGTACACCGGTGAGTTCCTGCACTCCGGGCTGCCCGCCCGCCTGCTCGACGCCCAGGTCTACCACGGCAACACCGTCGCGCACGCCCTGCACGGCGGCTCCTTCACCCACGCCTTCGCCTACACGCTGCTGGGGCCGCAGTACCTCAGCGGCCGCGGCACGGGATCGTCCTTCATCGCGGAGCTCTTCTACGACTACGGCTACGCAGGCGTGCTGGTGGGCGGAGCCGTGTACGGCGCCGTGTGCATCTGGGCCTGCACCCTGGTCAAGGGGCAGCCGCTGCGCAACGGCCTGCGTCTGGTGATCGTGCCGACGCTGTTGTGGGCGCCGCGCGGCAGTGCCACCGGCTTCCTGAGCACCTGGCTGACGCCCAGCGTGCTAGTGGCGCTGCTCGGCGTGACCGTGCTGTCCCTGGCCGCCGCCCTGCTGCGCGAAGCCGGCAATACCCCGAGGTCGGTAGAAGTTACGCACCGAGGTCGGTAGAGATGGCGGGTCCCAATCCCGCCGGGCTGCACCCGGACCACCGGGCTGCCCTTGGACCGCCTCAGACGCACCCCAGGCGGTCAACCACAGAATCGCGGTCCAAGTAGGAGCCCGGGACAGGCACAGGCGCCGGGCCCGGCTGGCCTTACCGCCGTCGGCCGGCGCCCCGAGCGCAGAGCCGAGAGTCCCGGGCGGGCCCAAACCGGTTCTTCGGTTTGAGGGTGTGGTGGTTCGGGTGTGTGGGGTCGTTGTCAGGCCGGCCGGGTCATTGTCGCTTCCGGGCCATGTCCTCGCGGGCTAACCCACGTCCTCGATGGGACCCCACCGACCCGCCCGCCCGGGCAAACAACAACGCGCAACACTGACAACGACCTCATCAGCCCGACGACGTCCTTATCAGCCCGAAGACGTCCCCGGGCGGGCGAAGACGTCCTGGTTCGCCCGAAACCCTCCCGGATGTGGAGGGTTTCGGGCGGAAAAGGTCGTATTCGACGAGCGCGGGGGTTCGAGTACGACCTCGCGAGCCTCAGAACGACCCGACCCGGCCGGGCGAACACGACCTTCTACGCCCGAACACGACCTCGCGTGCCCGAAGACGACCTTACAAGCCCCAGAACGACCCGTCTTCGCCGGGCGAGTACGTCCTCTTCAGCCCGAACGCGACCCCGGCGGGTCGAGTACGACCTCCCCGCACCACACCCTCAAACCGGAAGAGCCCCCAAACCAGCTCCCCGGGGGGTGTGATGTTGCATTCCGGGGCGAGGTCGGGGGTGCGGGGGTAGGGGGCCTGTCCGCCCAAGGTTGCTCGCCGCTGGTGCTCGTTCCCGTGCGCGGCAGCCCAAAGTGTCCAGGATCGGCATAAACGACTCCGACGTCGCCGGCGGCCGTGGCCAGAACGTTGGAATCATGCGGTTTCAGAAACGACCATAGCGATCGCCGGCAGCCTTCGTGCCGAATTCGGACATTCTGCCCCACAGCGGGGCGCCCGAGGCGCGCACCACCCACCAGCACCCAACCCACCAGGCCGGCAACACCCACCACCCACCACGGGGTCAAATCCCCAGACCCCTTGAGACTCAACCGTCCCAGAAGTTAGGAGACAACACAGCGGGGTACATGCGCCGAACCGTCGCAAGAAGTAGCGAAGCGTCCACCGGAAGACACGAACCGTCGTTGTACCCGGCGAACCGTCAGCGGCAGCATCACGCGGGCTAGTCGACTGCGCGCCGACCGCGGCGCCGGCCCCCCAAACCCGGCAGCGCATCGCGGTGAACATAGCCGTACAGGACCAGTGTGGCGTAGACGGCCAGTAGCCCCAGCGGCGGCCCGCCCGCGGCGACCGCTCCCAGGAACACGGCACACACCAGTAGCTCGGTGAGGGTATCGGCCAGAATCGGCACGCCAATGAGCCGGTTGATCAACACCTCCGAAGCGATCGAGCGCACCGCCGAGACCATCGCAATCAGGAACACGGCCGCAGTCACCGAACCCCACAGGTAGACGGTCCACCACGTGCCCACCACGGCCAGTCCCAGGCAGGCCAGGTTTATGACCGCCATCAGGCGCTCCCGGCGCATCACCTTCAGGAACACCACCGACAGGCCCCTGCTCTTGGTCTCGTACACGCTCAGGGGGAACAGCAGCGCCAGGAAGAAGATCGCCTGCCCGTAGTTGGGCAGCCACAGGCCCAGCACCCAGGCCAGCGGGAAGTACAGGCCGAGCATGAGCACCAGCGGCGTGACGAACCGCGAGCGCAGGGTGGCATAGGCGTCGGCGTAGTGGGCGCGGTCCAGGTTGCTCAGCTGCGGGTATACGGAGATGGACACCGAGTTGACCAGCACCATGAACATGGTGGTGAACTGGAACGCCAGGGACACCTGCGCGAACATCTCGATACCCCAGTGGTCCTCCACCGCCCAGCGCACAACGAAGGTGATCAGGGCGGCGGCCAGGTTGGACACCAGCACGAACATGCCCGCTCCGCAGTCGACGAAGAACTCCCGCGTGGCCTGCCAGCTCAAGTCGGGGCGAGCAAGGAACACCCCGCGGGCGATGAGCACCGCGATCACCAGGCCCAGGGCCTTGCCCAGCACGTCGAAGACAATAAACACGATCACCGCGCGTACCCCGAACAGCAGGGCCCCGCCGACGCCGACGAAGGTCACCATCCGCTCCACCACCGTGCCCAGGGCGAAGGCACGTGCCCGGCCGGCGATCTGCAGCACCACGGTGACCAGGGTGCGCGGCACGTAGAACAGGGCGCCCAGCCCGGCCAACACCAGGATCAGGCCCCGCTGCTGCGGTGGGGCGGTCGCCCACACCCAGGCCACCAGGCCGATGCAGGCCAGCAGGTCGAGGGCGAACAGGCGGATCAGGCCGGCAGACAGGCGTGGCCCGGGCATGTCCGCCCAGCGGCGGCCGCCCAGCCGCAGGTACACGCCATCGGTGTAGCCGAAGGTCACATACCCGAAGTACATGACGTACAGCTGGTACAGCTGCCACAGCCCGTAGTCGGCCACGGAGATGATGCGCGGCAGCACCAGCGTGAGCAGGGCCGCCGAAGCCATGTACAGGACGTTGCCGACCAGAACCCAGGGCAGGCCCCGGGTCAGGCTGCGGCTGGAGGGGGATGCGGTGGACACAGGGATTCTCCTCACATGTCATCGCTGCAGGGCGCAGACGGGTTCAGGGCACAGGCCTGTGATGACCTGCCAATGCTGACCCGCGCACACCGTGTCCGTCAAACGATTGGTATTTGACCAGAATCGCGTTTGCGCTTTAAATGTAATGGTCCCTCGTTCCGCTTCCCTGACGTTGCGCCGGTGCCGAAACCACTCTTCTGTGCGCGTTCGACGTTGCCGTGGTCGCGAGGGTGCCGCCCTGATCCCTGGGTCGGTCTCCAGCCGAGAGGTACGTGACCATTCATGCGACCAAGCACTTCCGCCCCTGATCGACAAACACTGCTCCTGCCCATACTAGACACCCTGTTCTGGCTGCTCGCCGCGTTCGTGCCCTGCCGGCTGCACGGGGACGCCTTCGCCTCCCCCGCCGCCCTGAGCGTGCTGGCCTGCGCCGCCGTCGCCGCAGTCGTCAGCCTGTGCCTGGGCTACTTGTGGCTGCTGACTTACCGCCGACGTTACCCGGCCGGTTCCTTCGACGAGGTCACCGCCGTCGTCACCCAGTTCGGCGTATCCGCCCTGGTCATGTTCGGGGTGGCGGCGATCTGGGGGCTGATCACCGACACGCCTCTGCGTGCACTCACCCTCGCCGCCGCCTTCGCACTGGCGCTCCTGGCCGCGCTCACGGCCCGCTTCGCGGCACGGCTGGTAAACACCTACCGGGCCTCCCAGTACTACCAGCGCGTCGCCCGCGGCCAGGACCGCATCGTCGTCGTCGGCGCCGGCCGGGTGGGCCAGCAGATCATCCACCTGACCAAGTTCGACGCCGCCTCCCCCTTCACCCCGGTCGGCCTGGTCGACGACGACCCCGCCAAACGCAACCTGCGGATCCTGGGCGTGCCCGTGCGCGGCGGCGTAGACGATCTGATCGACGTTTGCGCCGAGCTGTCCGCCTCCACGGTGGTGATCGCCGTCGCCGACTTCCCCGCCGACCGGCTCAAGACGGTGACCACCGGCTGCGCGGAGCACGGCATTCGAGTGATGACGATCGTGCCGGTACGCCAGCTGGCCCACCGCGCCCTGCAGATCTCCGACATCCGTGAGATCGACCTGGCCGAGGTGCTCGGCCGCCGTGAGATTCACACCGATGTCTCCCAGATCGCCGGCTACCTCTCCGGCCGCACCGTGCTGGTCACCGGAGCCGGCGGCTCGATCGGCTCCGAGCTCGCCCGGCAGATCCACCGTTTCGGCCCCAAGGAGCTGGTGCTGCTGGACCGGGACGAGTCCGCCCTGCACGCCGTACAGCTGGACATCTACGGCAAGGGCCTGCTGGACACCCGCGACATGGTGCTGTGCGACATCCGCGACCGGGCGGCCCTGGAGGCGGTCTTCGCCGAGCACCGCCCGCAGGTGGTCTTCCATGCGGCGGCGCTCAAGCACCTGCCGATGCTGGAGATGTACCCGGAGGAGGGTTGGAAGACCAATGCGTTGGGATCGCGCAACGTGATCGAGCTGGCCCGACGCTACGAGGTGCAGACGCTGGTCAACATCTCCACCGACAAGGCGGCCGATCCCACCTCCGTGCTGGGCCGCACCAAGCTGGCCGCCGAACGCATGACGACGGCGACCGCCCTGGACTGCGGTCGGCGCTTCGTCTCGGTGCGCTTCGGAAACGTGCTGGGCTCACGCGGCTCCATGCTGTGGACCTTCAAGCGGCAGATCGAGGAGGGCGGACCGGTCACGGTCACTCACCCGGACGTGGAGCGCTTCTTCATGACCATCCCCGAGGCCTGCCAGCTGGTGCTCCAGGCCGGTTCCTTCGGCCGCCCCGGCGACACCATGGTGCTGGACATGGGCGAGCCGGTGAAGATCGTCGACGTCGCCCGCCGGCTGATCGCCCAGTCCGGCAAGGACATCCCGATTGAGTACACCGGGCTGCGCCCCGGCGAGAAGCTGTCGGAGGACCTGGTCGCGCACTCCGAGCACGGTGAGCGCCCCTTCCATCCGCTGGTGAGTCACGTGCGCGTACAGCCGCAGCCGACGCCGCAGGTGGAGGAGTTGCACGCCTGGGCGGTGGGTGAGGACCCGCTGGCGGGGGCCGCGCAGGTCCGGCCCGACGGCGTCCCCGCCGGCCCGGCCCCCGGAGTCGCCGCCGGCTCCACCGCCGATCCCACCGACACCGCCCTACCGGTTCCTGACTCCGCGGAGGCCCTGCGATGATTCCCTTCTCCCCGCCCACCTTGACCGAGGACGACATCAACGCGGTGGTGGAGGTGCTGCGCTCGGGCTGGATCACCTCCGGGCCCGTCGGCCGCCGCTTCGAGGAGCAGCTGGCCCAGTGGGCCGGCACCTCCGGCGCGGTCGCGCTCAGCTCCGCCACCGCCGCCCTGGAATTGGCGCTGCGCGCCGCGGGCGCCGGCCCGGGCGACGAGGTGGTCGTGCCGGCCTACACGTACACGGCGTCGGCCTCCGTGATCGACCACGTCGGCGCCCGGATCGTCATGGTCGACTCCGAGCCCGGCTCCCCCTTCCCCAGCGTGGAACGCATCGCCGCCGCGGTCACCGACCGCACGCGCGCGGTGATCACCGTCGACCTGGCCGGCATCCCCTTCGACTCGCGTCCCCTGGCCACGCTCCTGGCCGGGCGGGGCCGGATCGACACCGGGCTGGGGGCCGCCCTGGGACGGCCGGTCATCATCTCCGACTCGGCGCACTCGCTGGGTGCCTCGCTGGAGGGGACGCCCGCGGGCTCCCTGGCGGACCTGACCGCCTTCTCCTTCCACGCCGTAAAGAACCTCACGACGGCGGAGGGCGGGGCCCTGACCTGGCGCGCCGACCTGCCCACCGACCGCGAGGAGCTGGCCCGCTGGGTGCGCACCTACTCGCTGCACGGGCAGACCAAGGACGCCCTGGCCAAGTCCCGCGGTGCCTCCTGGGAGTACGACGTGATCGCCCCCGCCTACAAGTGCAACCTGCCGGACACGCTGGCCGCACTAGGACTGTCCCAGCTGGGACGCTATGAGCAGACCCTGCAGCGGCGCCGCGAGCTACTGGCCCACTACGCGCAGGGCCTGGCCGACACCGGCGTGCAGCTGCTGGAGCACGGCGGCGACGGCGTGGTCTCATCCGGCCACTTGGCGATCGCCACGCTGCCGGTGCCCGGGGTCACCGAACGCAACCAGGTCATTCAGGACCTGTACGCGGCGGGAGTGTCGGCGAACGTGCACTACAAGCCGCTGCCACTGCTGACCGCCTACCGCGATCTCGGCTTCGACATCGCCGACTTCCCGCACGCCTACGCCTTCTACACCCGGGAGCTGACCCTGCCGCTGCACCTCGCACTCAGTGACGCGGATGTGGATCGGGTGTGCGCGGCGCTGGCCGGCTCGCTGCGGCACATCTCTCACAACTCCGCGGGCAGCGCTGCCTCCGCCGCCTGACACCCGCCCGACCTACCTGCCGAAAACGGGAAGGATTTGAAAACAATGCAGGAACTTATGACGCTTGTGCGCCGTGGCCTGGTCTGGATCATCGTCCTGGGCATCGTCGGCGGCGGGGCCGGGGCCGCGGTCGCCGCGACCACCGACCCCACCTACACCGCCGGCTCGATGGCCTATGTACAGGTGGAGGTGGACCCGGAGGAGGGGATGACCGGCTACTCCTACGCCTCCACCGTCGCCGACTCCGCCACCGACGGCTTCCTGCCGGTGATCACCTCCCCGGCGGTGGCCCAGGAGGTGATCGACGAGCTGGGCCTGAGCCAGTCCCCGACCGAGGTGGCCTCCTGGGTCTCCGCGACGCGGGTAACGGACTCCCCCGCCATTGAAATTCAGGTGTCGGCGCCCTCGCGCGAGGACGCGATCGCGGTTGCGGACGCCGTCGTCGCCCACGCCTCCGACGACCTGGGGGCGTTGGCCGGAGACGACTACCCGGTCAGCCTCGCCCTGCTGAGCTCGGCGCAGGTAGGCGCGGTCACGCAGACGCCCTCACTGCTGCGTTACGCGGCCGTCGGCGTGGTCGTCGGCGTTATCGCCGGGTTGGTCGTGGCCTTCGTCCTCGCCACTCGTCCCGCTCCTCGCCGAGATCGGGCGGAATAGCCGGCGCGACCGCTCCACGCCGCCCGCGGCGGCCGATTCCGTCGCCTCGGCCGAGGCGCCCCGCTCGGCCAGCGGCAGCCACGCCGCGGCCAGCGCGGCCTCATCCGGGGAGTTCAGTACCACTACCTGCGCCGACGACGCCGGCAACGGGCCGGCCGGTGTTCGGCCACGCCCCGTCACGTACACGAAGACGTGCTCGGCCGCAGCCGCCACCGCGTCAAGCCGCGCCCGCAGGGCCGCCGGGTCGTGGGCGTCGTCGACGAGCAGCACCGTATCGGCCCACCGGTGGCCCGCCTGCGCTTGCGGCGTGCCCGGCCGCGGCATGCGCATGCGCACGTCAACGCCCAGGCGGCGCAGCAGCGCCGCCGCCTCCAGCACGGTGGTGCGCACACTCGCAGCGGCGGTCTCGCCGCCCGGCCACAGCACATTGAAAGTAGGGCTCGCCCCGGCTCGGGAACTGCCCGCCTGCTCCATATCCATCCGTTCTTGCTGCCCACCCACCTGGTTCCGGCCTCTCAGTCGAAGGCTCGCATGCACCTTGTAATCCGGAGGCACATCCTGCCATTGCCGATGCCCCCACAGCGCCCGGGGGCGGCCGCCGTCGCCCACCTGAGCCGCGGTTGCGTCCGGCTCGCAATGGAACGCCGGGCCGGTTGCCCACCTCACATGGCCTGCGCGGGCGCTGGCGCAGGCGGGCCCGCCCGGCCGTGACAGAATCGGGCACATGTCTGAGTCAGCCGCCGAATCCGCTGCGCCCACGCCCGCCGCCCCGGCCGGGGACCGCCTCCTGCCCTCCGAGCTTCACTCCCCCAACGTGCCCGAAAGGGTCAACGCCGACGGGCTGGAGGAGACCTGGAAGGAGCGCTGGGAGCAGGACGGCATCTACGCCTTCGATCGCAGCGCGCAGCGCCATGAGGTCTTCTCCATCGACACTCCCCCGCCCACCGTCTCCGGATCCCTGCACGTGGGGCACGTGTTCTCCTACACCCACACCGACACGCTGGCCCGCTTCCAGCGCATGCGCGGTAAGGCCGTCTTCTACCCCATGGGCTGGGACGACAACGGCCTGCCCACCGAGCGGCGCGTACAGAACTACTTCGGGGTGCGCTGCGACCCCTCCCTGCCCTACGACCCCGACTTCGTTCCCCCGCACACCGGCGGCGAGGGCAAGTCCATCAAGGCCCGCGACCAGGTGCCGATCTCGCGGCGCAACTTCGTGGAGCTGTGCGAGCGCCTGACCGCCCTGGATGAGGCGCAGTTCGAGGCCCTGTGGCGTCACCTGGGGCTGAGCGTGGATTGGAAGCAGAACTACCAGACCATTGGGAAGCGCGCCCGCAAGGTCGCACAGACCGCCTTCCTGCGCAACCTGGCCCGTGGCGAGGCCTACCAGGCGCAGGCGCCGGGCCTGTGGGACGTCACCTTCGGCACCGCCGTCGCCCAGGCGGAGATCGAGTCGCGCGAATACCCGGGCTTCTACCACCGCCTGGCCTTCCACGTCGTCGACCCCCAGGCCGCAGCCACCGCCGCCGCGGCCGGCGCCCCCATCGAGACCGGCCCGAACGGCACCGCCGACGTGTGCATCGAAACCACCCGGCCGGAGCTGCTGGCCGCCTGCGTGGCCCTGGTCGCCCACCCCGACGACGAGCGCTACCAGCCGCTGTTCGGCACCACCGTGGCCTCCCCCGTATTCGGGGTGGAGGTTCCCGTGCTGCCGCACCCCGAGGCGGAGATGGACAAGGGCGCCGGCATCGCCATGTGCTGTACCTTCGGCGACACCACCGACATCGACTGGTGGCGGGACCTGAACCTGCCGCTGCGGGCCATCCTGCGCAAGGACGGACGCATCGAGACCGAGACCCCGGACTGGATCACCACCGACGCCGGCCGCCGGGCCTACGCGGACATGGCGGGCAAGACCACCTACTCGGCCCGCCAGGTGATGGTGGAGGCGCTGACCGCTTCCGGCGAGATGCGTGGCGAGCCCACCAAGACGGTGCGCCAGACCAACTTCTTTGAGAAGGGCGACAAGCCACTGGAGATCGTCACCTCCCGCCAGTGGTACATCCGCAACGGCGGCAAGGCGTGGACCAACCCCGCCTCCGGGAAGAACCTGGCCGACGAGCTGCTTGAGCGCGGGAAGGAACTGAACTTCTATCCCGACTTCATGCGGGTGCGTTACGAGAACTGGGTGGGGGGCCTCAACAACGACTGGCTGATCTCCCGTCAGCGCTTCTTCGGCGTGCCCTTCCCGCTGTGGTACCGGGTGCGCGAGGACGGCGAGGTCGACTACGACGCCGTCATCACCCCCGAGGAGTCCGCCCTGCCGGTGGACCCCTCCAGTGACGTGCCCGCCGGCTACACCGAGGACCAGCGCGGCAAGCCCGGCGGCTTCATCGGCGAACTGGACATTATGGACACCTGGGCCACCTCCTCCCTGTCCCCGCAGCTGGCCTCCGGCTGGCTCACCGACGAGGACCTGTTCGGTCGCGTCTACCCCATGGACCTGCGCCCGCAGGGGCAGGACATCATCCGCACCTGGCTGTTCACCTCCGTGGTGCGCGCGAACCTGGAGTTCGGCGCCCTGCCGTGGGCGAACGCGGGGCTGTCGGGCTGGATCCTGGACTCCGACCACAAGAAGATGTCCAAGTCCAAGGGCAATGTGGTCACCCCCATGGGACTGCTGGAGCAGTACGGCTCCGACGCCGTGCGCTACTGGGCGGCCTCAGCCCGGCTGGGCCTGGACGCCGCCTTCGAGGAGACGCAGATCAAGATCGGCCGCCGCCTGGCCATCAAGCTGCTCAACGCCTCCAAGTTCGCCCTGTCCATGGGCATCCCGTGGGACGCCGACGCGGCCACCAAGGCGGCCGCCCCCGCCCCGAGCCTGAACGCGGCTGAGGTGACCGAGCCCATCGACCGGGCGCTGCTGGCGGCGCTGGCCGATGTGGTCGACGCGGCCACCACCGCCTTCGAGGGCTTCGAGCACTCCCGCGCCCTGGAGGCCACCGAGTCGCTGTTCTGGACCTTCTGCGACGACTACATCGAGCTGGTCAAGGACCGTGCCAACGACTTCGACGGCTCCCACGACCCGGCCGCGGTACGCAGCGCCCGCACCACCCTGGCCATCGCCGTGGACACCTTCGTGCGCCTGTTCGCCCCGTTCCTGCCCTTCGCGACCGAGGAGGTGTGGAGCTGGTACCGCACCGGCTCCGTGCACCGGACCAACTGGCCCGTCGCCGCGCCGCTGCGCGAGGCGGCCGGCGACGCCGACGCCGAGTTGGTCGTCCACGCCGGTACCGCCCTGGCGGCCCTGCGCAAGGTGAAGTCGGAGGCCAAGACCAGCCAGAAGACGCCGATCCTGGCGGTGACCCTGGCCGTGGCCGCGCCGGCGACCCCCGCCGTCGAGACGGTGCGCGCGGACCTGGTGGAGGCCGCCAAGGTCACCGGGGAGCTCACGCTGGCCCCGGCCGCCGAGGCCGCCGCGCCGGTGCAGGTGGTCGCGGTCGAGCTCG
>NZ_QMIN01000063.1:0-10037 GCF_003287795.1 Actinomyces sp. Z5 | reverse complement strand
GGGCCCGGAGTCGCCCGGGCCCGACGGCGCACTCGTGCCTGGCGCGGGACGACTCGAATGCACGCAGCCAGCACCCGCCGGCGGTATGGTGAGTAATCCATAACCGAAGCCGGGGTGCACGTGCCCCATCCCGTGTCGTTGTGCCGCCCCGGCTCGAGGAAGAAGAAACCATGACCTCCACCCCCGTGGAACCCGCCTCCCAAGCAGATGGGGCCAGCTCCTCCGATCCCGCCCCGACCGGTGGTCGGCCCGGGCACGCCCTCGAGTGGCAGGCGCCCACACTCATCCGCATCGACGAGCACACCACCATCCCCTCCATGCTGCAGGACCGCGTGCGCCGCTCCGCCGCCCGCCCGCTGATCGCCCGCAAGCAGGAGATCGGCGAGACCTGGCGCAACATGACCGCCCAGGAGTTCTACGACGACGTGCTCTCGGTGGCCGCGGGCCTGATCGGTATGGGACTCGAGCCCGGCGACCGGGTCGCCATCATGTCCCGCACCCGGTACGAGTGGACGCTGCTGGACTTCGCCTGCTGGACGGCGGCGCTCGTGCCCGTCCCCATCTACGAGACCAGTTCCGCCGAGCAGATCGCCTACGTGCTGGCCGACGCCGACGCCCGCCTGGTGGTCGCCGAGACCATCACCACCGCGGAGCTGGTGCGGGCGGCCGCGGCCTCGCTGAACCAGGACGGCCTGAAGGTCCTGTCCCTGGACACCGGCGCCCTGCACACCATCACCGAGGCCGGCCGGGACGTGTCCCGCGAGCAGGTGCGCACGCGCACCGACTCCCTGACCACCGAGTCCATCGCCACCATCGTGTACACCTCCGGGACCACCGGCTCGCCCAAGGGCACGGTCCTGTCGCACGGCAATTTCACCAACCTGTGCTCCAACGCGCACCTGTGGATGCCGGAGATCGGCATGGGGCGGGGTTCGCGGCTGTTGCTGTTCCTGCCGCTGGCACACGTGTTCGCCCGCTTCCTGGAGGTCTTCCAGATCTCCGGCGAGGGGATCATGGGACACGCGCCCGATACCAAGAACCTGCTGTCGGACCTGGCCTCATTCCGTCCCTCCTACCTGCTGGTGGTCCCCCGGGTGCTGGAGAAGATCTACAACTCCGCCGATGCGCAGGCGGGAGGTGGCGGCGCCCGAAGGATCTTCCGCTGGGCCGCGAAGGTCGCGATCGAGTACTCCCGGGCGCAGGACACCCCGGCCGGGCCGTCCCGTGCCCTGCGCGCCCAGCGCGCCGCGGCCGACCGGCTGGTCTACCAGCGCATCCGCACCCTGGTGGGTGGCAACGCCGACTGGATCATCTCCGGTGGCGCTCCCCTGTCCACCCGCCTGGCCCACTTCTACCGGGGCCTGGGCATCCCGGTGCTGGAGGGCTACGGGCTGACCGAGACGGTCGGCCCGATCGCCGTGAACACGCCGCGGCTGTCCAAGATCGGCACCGTCGGCCCGCCGCTGCCGCCCATGGCGGTGCGCATCTCGTCCGAGGGCGAGATTCTGCTCAAGGGCCCGTCCGTGTTCCAGGGCTACCACCACGACCCTGAGGCGACGGCCGCCGCATTCACCGACGACGGCTGGTTCCGCACCGGCGACCTGGGCTCACTGGACCGGGACGGCTACGTGACCATCACCGGGCGTGCCAAGGACGTCATCGTCACCGCCGGCGGTAAGAACGTCTCTCCGGCTGCGCTGGAGGACTCCCTGCGCGGTCACCCGCTGATCAGCCAGGTGGTGGTGGTCGGCGAGCAGCGGCCGTTCGTGGCCGCCCTGATCACGCTAGACGCGGAGATGCTGCCGACCTGGCTGCGCACGCACGATCTGGAGCCCATGACCGTGGCCGAGGCCGCCGTCCACCCGCAGGTGCTGGCTGCGCTGAACCGCGCCGTGGACCGTGCCAACAAGCACGTCTCCCGGGCCGAGTCGATCCGCAAGATCCGGGTGCTCACGGACGACTTCACCGAGGCCAACGGCCTGCTCACCCCGTCGCTGAAGGTACGCCGCAGTGCGGCCCTGAAGCACTTCGCCGCCGACATCGACGCCATCTACGGCGGGCCGGCGGGCGTGCAGTCCTGACGGGCACCGATCCGCGCGCCCGGTGTCGGCGGGGGACCGGTCACGCCGGCCCTCCGCCGCACCGCGGCCGATTCGCCCCTTCTCCCATCCACCACCTGGAGGTTTTCTCCAATACTGGCAGCCGGTTTCGTCGCTCCAATCCGCGCACAACCGGCGCTCGACCTGAAAGAATGTTGCAGTGGCCCCACAATCCTCCGCACCCATGTCCACCGGCGTCCCCTCCGAGGCGGGCAGCCCCACCGCCGTCGACGGCGTCGCCGTCAGCCCGCTGATCAAAGAGCCGGAGTCGGATTGGACCGTCCCGTGGCTGCTGGCCGACCGCATCGCCCGCACACCCAACGCCACCCTGATCGAGCGCAAGACGCAGCTGGGCAACTCGTGGGTCAAGGTGACCGCCCGCGCCTTCGGTGAGGACGTCGCCCGGGTCGCCTCCGGGCTGATCGGAATGGGCCTGGAGCCCGGAGCCTCGGTGGGCATCATGGCGCACACCTCTTACGAGTGGACGCTGCTGGACATGGCGATCGCCCGGGCCGGCCTGGTGTCGGTGCCCATCTATGAGACGGACTCCGCCGAGCAGGTGGAGTGGATTCTGGCCAACGCCGACGTTCGGCTGGTGGTGACCGAAAGTGCCGTCCTGGCGGAGCTGGTGCGGGGGGCCGCGGCCGCATACGCGTCCGCCCAGCCCGACGCGGCGGTGAAGGTGCTGTCCCTGGACCATGACGCCATCTCCACCATCGTCGAGGCCGGTCGGGGCGTGCTCCGCGAGGAGCTGGAGTCCCGTTCGGCCGCGCTGACCTGCGATGACGTCTACTCGATCATCTACACCTCCGGCACCACCGGGCGCCCCAAGGGCGTGGAGATCACCCACCGGCAGGCCGCCGGCCTGGGCTGGAACGGGGTGCGCTGGATCCCGGAGCTGCTCAACTCCCCCGATACGCGTCTGCTCCTGTTCCTGCCCCTGGCGCACGCCTACGCGCGCTTCCTGCAGCTGCTGGCCATCGCCGGCAACGGCGTGCTCGGCCACACCCCCGACGTCAAGACTCTGCTGCCCGACCTGCAGGGCTTCGCCCCCTCCTACGTGCTGGCGGTACCGCGGGTGATGGAGAAGATCTACAACGCCGCCGACGCCAAGGCCGGCTCCGGCGTCAAGCTGCGGACCTTCCGCTGGGCGGCCAAGGTGGCGATCGCCTACTCCCGCGCCCTGGATACCCCCGAGGGGCCCTCCCGGCAGCTGCGGGCCGCGCACGCCCTGGCCGACCAGCTGGTATACCGCACCATCCGTGCCCTCCTGGGACCCAACGCCCGCTACGCCATCTCCGGCGGCGGGCCGCTGGGCGAACGGCTGGGCCACTTCTACCGGGGTATCGGCCTGGTCATCCTGGAGGGCTACGGCCTGACCGAGACGATTGGCCCCACCGCCGTCAACCTGGACATCCGCAACAAGATCGGCACCGTCGGCCCGCCCGTGTGCGGCAACCGGGTGCGCGTCGGCGCCGACGGCGAGCTTGAGGTCACCGGCCTGGGTGTCTTCTCCCGCTACCACAACAATCCCGAGGCGACCGCCGAGGCCTTCACCGACGACGGCTGGTTCCGCACCGGCGACATCGGCTCCGTGGATTCCGACGGCTGGGTGCGTATCACCGGCCGCAAGAAGGAGCTCATCGTCACCGCCGGCGGCAAGAACGTCGCGCCCGCCGTGCTCGAGGACCGGCTGCGCGGCCACCCGCTGGTCAGCCAGGTCCTGGTGATTGGCGACGGCGAGCCCTTCATCTCCGCCCTGGTCACCCTGGACAAGGAGATGCTGCCGCAGTGGCTGGCCAACCACAACCTGCCGGAGATGGACGTGACCACCGCCGCCTCCCACCCGCAGGTGCTGGCCGCCCTGGACCGGGCAGTGGCACGCACCAACCGGGCGGTCTCCCGCGCCGAGTCGATTCGCACCTACCGGGTGCTCACCTCCGACTTCACCGAATCCAACGGACTGCTCACCCCGTCGCTCAAGGTCAAGCGCAACCTGGTGATGGAGACTTACGCCGAAGTCATCGCCGACATCTACGCCACCACCAGGAAGGGGCCGCAGGAGTGAGCCAGGAAACCAACTCCGCCGAGGCGTGCGCGCCCACCGTTTCCCCGCGCGAGCATTCGACACCGCTGCTGGTGCCGGCGCACGCCGCCATGACGGCACCTTGGGCGCTGGCCGAGCGGGTACGCACCAACCCCACCGGCGCACTGATCGCCCGCAAGTCCTCCGTGGGCGGGCGCTGGCGCGACATGTCCGCGCAGGCCTTCCGCGACCAGGTGCGGGAGGTGGCCGCTGGACTGGTCGCCCTCGGTCTGGAGCCCGGCGACGCGCTCGGCATCATGGCGCACACCTGCTACGAGTGGACACTGCTGGACTTCGCCGCCTGGGAGGCCGGCCTCGTCGTCGTCCCCATCTATGAGACATCTTCCGCCGAGCAGGCCCGCTGGATCCTCACCGACGCCGCCGTACGGCTGGTGGTCGTCGAGGACCAGCCCATGGAGACCATGCTGACGGCGCTGGCCGGCCAAGACCCGGCGCTCGCCGACCTGCGCGTGCTGAGCCTGGCCCGGGAGGCCATCACCGAACTCATCACCGCCGGCAAGGACGTGCGCGCCGCCGAGCTCGACGCCCGCACCGCCCAGCTGACCAGCACCGACCTGGCCACCATCGTCTACACCTCCGGCACCACCGGCCGCCCCAAGGGCGCCGAGCTCACCCACGGCAACCTGGTCCACCTGTGCGTCAACGCCTGCGCGCACGTGCCCGAGGTGCTGGAGGCGCCCGAGACGCGCACGCTGCTGTTCCTGCCCCTGGCGCACGTACTGGGCCGGTTCGTGGAGATGGCGATCGTGTGCTCCTCGGCCGGCGTGCTGGGGCACGCCCCCAATGTGAAGAACCTGGTCACCGACCTGGCCTCCTTCCGACCGACCTTCGTGCCCGCGGTACCGCGCGTCTTCGAGAAGATCTACAACGCGGCCGACGCCCGCGCCACCGGCGCCAAGCAGAAGGTGTTCCGCCTGGCCGCCAAGACGGCGATCGCCTACTCCCGCGCCCTGGACACGCCCGCCGGACCGAGCCGCGGACTGCGTGCCCAGCGCGCCGCCTTCGACCGGCTGGTGTTCTCCACGCTGCGCAGCCTGCTCGGCGGGCGCGTCACGCATGTGATCTCCGGCGGCGGCCCACTGGGTGAGCGGCTGGGCCATTTCTACCGTGGCGCCGGGGTGACGGTGTTGGAGGGGTACGGGCTCACGGAGACGTCGGCCCCCTGCACGGTGAACCTGCCGGCCGCCACCCGCATCGGCTCGGTCGGCCTGCCCCTGCCGGGCACCGCCGTCCGCCTGGACGACGACGGCGAGGTGCTGATCAGCGGCATCGGCGTCTTCCGCGGTTACCACAACAACCCCGAGGCGAGCGCCGAGGCGTTCGTGACACTGCCCGATGCCGCGCCCGCGCAGACCGCCGGCACGGACCCGGCGCCGGCGAAGGCAGCGGGTGCGAGCGGCACCCGGTGGCTGCGCAGTGGGGACATCGGCACCCTGGACGCCGACGGCTTCCTGCACATCACCGGCCGCAAGAAGGAACTCATCGTCACCGCCGGCGGCAAGAACGTCGCGCCCGCCGTGCTCGAGGACCGGCTGCGTGGGCACCCGCTGGTCAGCCAGGTGCTGGTGGTCGGGGACAACCGGCCGTGCATCGGGGCCCTGGTGACGCTGGATGCGGAGATGCTGCCACTGTGGCTGTCCAGTCACGGCCTGCCGGACATGGATCCGATCGACGCCACCAAGGATCCGCGCGTGCGTGCGGCCCTGGAGCGGGCCGTGGCCCGCGCCAACGAGGCGGTCTCCCGGGCCGAGTCCATCCGCACCTTCACGGTGCTGCCGGGCGACTTCACGGAGGCCAATGGGCTGCTCACCCCGTCGCTGAAGGTGCGGCGGGATGAGGCCACCAAGCGCTTCGCCAAGGAGATCGACGAACTCTACACCCGGGTGTGACGGCCCCCGCCTCACCGGGACCGATGCTCACGCACCAAGACCGGTCGAGACGACTGCCGGGCACCGTCTTGCAGCCCCTCCCGCTTGGGAGATGTGTAGCCGGTTGCCGTCGGCAGGGTTCTGCCAGGGACACCGCTTGACGGTTCACGACCTTGGGGTATGTTCCACGACCCCGGGGTGGTCGTGGAACATACCCCAAGGTCGTGATTTGACGCCGGCTGGCACCAACGGGACGACGAGCCCGCCCGGCCCGGGCAGTCACCGGAGCGCTGCTTCCGCTCCGGCGACCTGGGTGTGATCGACGCCGAGGGACTGTTGACATCACCGGCCACAAGAAGGAGCTCATTGTGACAGCAGGCGGGAAGAACGGCTGGCCCGCCATCCTGGAAGACCGGCTGGGCCGGCCCCCTCTCATCAACCAGGTGCCGGTGGTTGGCGACAGGCTCCCCTGCAGATGCGCCCTGATCCCGCTCACCACCGACATGCGAAGGGCCGCCTGTAAGCTTCCCCCATGAGTCCCGTCCCTCCCCCGCACCAATTCGAGTCCAGCACCGATCCCTACGCCGCGCCTCAGCCCACGCCCCAGAACCAGGAAGCGGTCGGCTACTCTCCGGAACCGCCCGCGCCCGCAGGGCCGTCGGCCAAGAAGAACCGTATGCCGCTGATCATCGGGGCGGTCCTGGGCGTCATCGTCCTGGTGGCCGCTGGCGTCGGCATCGGTGCGCTGCTGCGTTCCCGCGGCACGTCCGGCAACGCCACTGCCTCCGCGAGTGTCTCTGCCGACTGGGCGGAGGGATCACACCAGACCTGGTCCCTGGAGCTGGAGCCGGACTCCTACATTCGAGGCAACGGCAGCCAACTCGCCGTCGCCTCCCCCACCGATTCGCTGGGGGTTTGGAGCGTTGCCGCCTACGACACCGCCGACGGCGCCCCGCAGGAGCAGTGGAGCGTTGAGGTAGAAGTAGGCACCGATGAGTTTCGCTTCGAGTATTGGGGCGACTACCTCGTCGTCGGCGGCACCCTGCTGGAGACGTCCGACGGCGGCGCCTACACCGCCCCGTGGGAGTCCCGTGACGCCCCGGAGTTTCTGGACGAATACGCCTTGCTGTGCACATACGACGGCACCTGCACCAGCTGGACCGCCGACGACCCGAGTACCTCCCTGTGGGAACAGCAAATAGACGAGCCCGAAAACATCTTCACCGACCAGTCCACAGCATACCCGGACCCGTCCCGCGTCTATCAGGACGACCAGGTAGCCTACGTGAGCGTCTCCCGCAGCAAGGCGGTGGACCTCGCCACCGGCGATGTCATCGACTTCGACCTCGGCGACACGTACGGCCTAGGTGCTCTTGCCGACGGCTGGGTCAAGGTTGATCACGACACTGGGCGCTACACGTTGCTTTCTCCAACCGGAAAGGAGAGGGACAGCTTCGAGGCCGCCGCTGATGAGAACCCGCTGGGGGCCGCGCGCCTGTTCGACGCCCCGAACGTCACCGCCGAGCAGATCACGAAGCTCGCGAAGGACGGTGACCTCAGCTGGGCGCGCGCCCAGGTCAGGACCGATGAGGACGCCGAGACCTGCACGGTAGCCTTCCTCGTAGACGGGACCGAGCTTGACACCACGCAGGAGGACTGGGGCTGCAGCTTCGACTACACGCCGTACCTGCTGATCTCGGATGACGACTCACTGGTCATGATGACCGCCTCCTCCCCCATGCAGACCGCGTCAACCATCTCGCTGCGCGGCATGTGGACCACCGCGGACGGCAAGCTAATCAGCTTGGGGGAAAACGAGTTCGGCACCGACGAGTTCTACCTCATGAACCCCGAGTTGATCGTCGCCTACGACCCGACCAGCGGGGAGGCGACGGGCTACGCGCCCGGCGCCGAGTAGGACCCCGCCGGGCCGGACGCGTCCCGATGACCGGCTGCGCGCCCGGCCCGGCGCATTTGTACATCCTCGTAGGCGTGATTGGCGCCATGTTCTAGTATCGCCGTATGAGCGCCGCCACACCGCCCCCACAAGCTGGCAACGCCTACGTACCGGGCACACCGTACGGCTATATCGTTGCGCCCCCACCCCCTCCGAAGAGGCGCAGACGCCCCCTGATCATCGGAGCCGTGGCCGCCGTAATACTTCTGGTATGCGCCGGTGTGGGCACCTTCGCCGTGTTGCGCGCTCTCCACTCCTCCAGCCAACAGATCATTTCCTCCCGTTGGGCCGATGGCGCCCATGAAGTTTGGACACTCGACGTCGAGGCCGACTCCCAGGTCATAGCAAACGGGAATCAGCTTCTTACCCTTGACACAGGCTCCTCGGACGACGTTTCGCGGCTAACCGCCTACGACATCAGCGGCAAGACACCTACCCGGAGCTGGAGTACCGACGTCGGCCCCCAAAACAATGTCTTCATGTATTGGGGCGACGTCATAATCGCGGGAGGCCAGTTGCTGACCACATCCGGCGAACTGATCTCCGACGTCCCATGGGAGTCCCCAACCCCGCCGGTAATAGTCGGCACATACGCATTCACCTGCGCTTACGGAACCTGCACCGGCTGGTCCTCGGCAAACCCTACAAGTGAACTGTGGCAGACCCGCATCGAGGACTACTACAATTACGTTATGGCCTGGACTCTTGGATTCGTATACGTGGGAGAGGACGCCACCTACGCGCTAGTCAACGATGACACCGCAATAGATCTTGCTTCAGGAGAAACGATTGACTTCGACCTAGAGGCAGGTCATCTCGTTCTCTCCCTGGCCGATGGCTGGATCACAGCTACCGACAATGAGGTAACAATATTCTCACCAGACGGCGAACCGGTAGACGTTTTCGAGATTACAGATCCGGAGCGTCTAGAGGACTCACTGGGTCCCGCAAAAGAACTCGCACTCAGCCCTTTGTATCAGTCACCACGGCCTACCGCCGAGCAGATCAAACTGTTCCTCACCGAGGGTGACCTGAGCGGACAGAAGATCCAGGTCGAATACGACGACTCCGTTTCTCCCTACGACGATGAGTGCCCTCTGATCATCACCGTCAACGAGGCCGAGATCGTTCCCGCGGGAGCCGACGGCAGCTGCGACTTCACATCCAGCCGATTCGTCCTGTCGAACGATCAGTCGGTCGTGGCGATGACCTATTCCACTCCTTTACGTGCGAGTTCGACGCTGTATCTCGTCGGCATGTGGGCCGTGTCCGACGGCTCGCCCATCACGCTGGGTAACTCGCGTGCCGAGCATGACACTGTCATGCTGATCAACCCGTCCCTAATCGTCACCTACGACGAGTCCCCGGGACGACTGACCGCCTACGCCCCTGGCAGCTAAGCACACGGGAGGCAGCCGTGGCCTCTATCGGGTACGCGACGCCTTGGAAGGGGGATGTCGGCGCGAACCTGGTGCTATTGGCCGGGGCCTTGGCCCTAGCAGATCGGGCAGAGTCTTGCCCGCAGGGACCGTGTTCCCACCAGTCCGCACGCTTACCCATATACCCGCGAGTGTCGAGCACCGCCCCGGAATCACCCTCCAGACCATGTTCGCCCAGATTCTCCCGCACCACACCAACCAGAATCTGATCGTCGACACCACGCCCACGCCCAGAGCTCGTGCTTTGGACCGGCGGCCCGCGGGGGCGGTGTCTTTGCACGACCCTGGGCGACACTGCACGACCCTGGTGCACATTCCACGACCCCGGGGTGGTCGTGCAACACACACCAAGGTCGTGGAACGCGGCCCCGGGTCGTGCAACACATACATAGGGGCGGGGTGAGCGTCACCACCACCGGGCACATAACGGGCCATCGACGCGAACGTGGTGCTTCAGCCCGGCGCGTCCCGGTCTTCTAGCTGGTTCGGGCATCTACCCCACGAACCGTCGCTGTTATGTCTCAGGACATCGGTGACAGTTCTGTGTCAGGACATCGGTGACAGTTC
>NZ_QMIN01000062.1:0-6271 GCF_003287795.1 Actinomyces sp. Z5 | reverse complement strand
CGTCTACCGGCTCGGGTGACATGCCGGAGGCGGCCGGGCCGGTTGGTCGTGGTCCGGACGGGGTGGATATCGAGGTTGATGGGGTGCCGGCCCGTATCTCCTTGGACAGCGTCACCAGGGTCGGCGACTACCTGATCGGTAACGTGAAGATTGTCGCCGAACAGGACGCCACAGTGTCTGTGGTTTATCTGGGCATCCCGACCAGTATGTATTCGTTGCGCGAGTGGGGTGCCTATCAGTCGACGGGGTTCAGTTTGCTGAAGGGCGGGCAACGGTACCTTCTGGCCGACTTCACCGACGGTGAAGGTGAGAACCGGCCGCTGACGAACTTCTGGTCGAATGATCTAGTCGCGGGTATGGAGAAGTCGTTCCCGGTAGTCTGGCCGGACACCGGGGAGGACACCGTGACGATGGACATGCCGGGTGGCACAAATGGTTATAGGCCCGTGCTCGCAGTTCGCTTGACCGATATCCCGGTCGTCGAAGGGTGAGCTTGCGTTCAGACGCCTTCAGAAGGAAGCGTGGGCGGTTAACGGCGGTCACTCGCTGCGCGGTAAGAAGAGGATTGCGATCAACGGGGTACGGATTCGTGCGGCGGGCTCGGGAACCTCGGGCCCGCGCAGATTGGAAAATGGGCTCTTCCGGTATGGGGGCGTGGTGGCGGCGCAATTCACTCATAACCGAGGGGTGTTGTCATGTTCTGGCGGCAAACGTGTGACTGAGGTCAGAGGCGTCGTGGGCAGACAGTGCCCGGGTATACCCGGTTTGTTGGGTTGGGGTGCCCAAGGCGTGTGGGTGATTGTCTTGTTATTGTTGGCGGGTTCTAGATCGCCGAAGGGTTCGGCTTGTGGTTTGTAGGAGTGGTGTTTGTGATGCTGTGTCGGCGTGAGGTGTTGACTGGTTCTGCGTCGTTGGCGGTGGCGGCGGTGCTCGCCGCCTGCACAGGGGGGCGTGGCGGAGGTGGCGGTGGTGGGGCGGTTTCGTCCGCCTCTCCAGCCGACACGGGAGGCACGTCGGCGGTGCCCGTGAACTCAGCCCCGGTGGTGCTGAAGTCGGTGTGGAAGGGTGAGGCGCTGACGACGCGTGTGGGCCCGGCGGTGGTGCAGGGCGGCTACACGGTGGTGAAGATGGAAATTTCCGTCGACTCCGGCGAACGATTCTTACTCGGCTCGTCGATGTTTGGCGACGGGTTGAACATCAACACGTTGGCGGCCGTCAAGTTGATTTCACTCCGGGAAAATGTAGTGTATCGAGAGGTCGGGCGGACCCCCAAAGGAATCGGATACATTGAACCTGACTCTCCGGCGGAGTTGTTCCCGGTGTTTGGTGCTGTGCCGGATGATATGGACTCGATCGAGTTGCTATTGCCGACTACGGGTGTGGCTCTGGGCGTGCCGGTCGTGGATGCGCCCGTGGCGGGGTTTGATGTGACGGCGGCGATCGCGAATGCGCAAATCGATGAAAGTATTCATTCTGGTCCGTTCGAGTTGAATTCGTTGGTGGTGGCTGCGGATCGTTCGTCGGACACAGAGAAGGCTGATACGTCAACGACGGTGAACGTGTCTGGGGACGTGTTGTTCGCGACGGATTCTGCGGACCTGAGTGACGCAGCGGACGGGGTGCTGGCATTGGTTGTGGAGCAGCTAGAACTCTATCCCTCGGGCGGCGAACTGGCGGTTACGGGGCATACGGATGATGTGAATACTGATGAGCATAATCAGGGTTTGTCGGAGCGGAGGGCCAAGGTGGTGGCGGATCGGTTGGGGGAACTGACCGACCTGTCGGGATGGGAAACGACCGTGTCGGGCAAGGGCGAGTCGGAGCCGCGAGTGGCGAACGACTCGGATGAGAACCGGCAGTTGAACCGGCGGGTGGAGATCGTGCTGACTCCCGCCGACTCCGATGAAGGCAGTGCTGCGACAACAGGTGCTGGCTCGGCTGCAGGGTCTGGCGACATGCCGGAACCGGTCGGCCCCGTGGGCCGGGGCCCGGACGGCGTGGACATCGAGATCGACGGCGTGCCCGCGCGTATCTCCCTCGACAGCGTCACTAGGTATGCGGGCTACCTGATCGGCACGGTCAAGATCTCCTCCGAGCAAGAGGTGAGCGTTCCATTGTTCTTGATGCAGATCCCTGATGATTTGCTCTTCATTAGGATGTGGTCGTCTTATGCGACTTCAGGCTGCACGCTTTTGAAGGGCAACTCCCGGCATTTGGTTGTCGACTTCATTAACTCCGATGAAAATAGCATTGTGCTGGCCGGCTACATCTCGGGAACAATGGTGGCCAATGATGTTCGTAGTCTCCCGGTGGTATGGCCGGACACGGGGGAGGATACGGTGACCATGGACATGATCGGTGAGGATGACGCTTTCGGTCAGCATCTGGCGGTTCGCCTGACCGATATACCGGTCGTGGAGGCGTAGACGCAGGGAGCGAGACCCTTGGCGGCCGCAAGCGGGGCAGTCCTCCCCATGGTGGCGGGCTTCATCGGACGGTTAGCGTCGCTGTGTTCCCGTCCGCAGTGAAGGAGCCCCCGATGCTGAGTCGACCTTCGAGCAGCCACGGCCAATCCGTGATGCCATCTGTAGCGCCGCGTACTGTTGCCTCACGCGCTTCCACGTCCTGCGGGATGACCCGCCGCGGCGTGCTGCTCGGTGCGACTGCGGTTGCGCTGGGCGGGCTGTTCAGCGGTTGCGCGGCGGGAAATCGATCTCCAGACACGGGGAGTACTACCGCGGCAGCCACAGCCGAGGCCGTCACTTTAGACGCGCAGTACAGGGGCGCAATCCTGACTGTGCAGGTGGGCCCTGCAGCGTCATACGGCGGGTATACGGTTGTGCGCCTGCGAATCGCCACCGACTCTCAGAAGATGATGGACCTCGCGGGTGTCTTCGCGTCGCCCAAAGACTCGCTCGCCATGACCCAGATCTACATGTTGTCGCTCGCTCGGGATCAGGCTTATCTGGAATTGACTCTGAAGTCCGCCGTCGGGCGATACGGGGTGGCTCAGGGAAAGCCGCTGGACCTGTTCCCCGTATTCGGTGCGGTGGACCCTGACGTACGTGAGGTGGAGGTCTTCCTACCTAACCTCGGGGTTGCCCTGGGAGTACCAGTGGTGTCCTCGGAGGAGGTCGACTTCCCCGTGACCGAGATAATCGACGACGCGGGGCTCACAAACCAATACCCCTTGCAAACTGACCCTTTCGCCATCGGATCCCTTGCCATCGCGGGTGACGGATCGTCGGATACGGCGGTGCTCAACGGCCAGACCACGGTCACCCTGCTGAGCGACCTGCTCTTCTCCGACGACAGCACCGCTGAACCGGAACTTTCCGAGCGAGCCGATGACATGCTCGCCGCCGTCGTGAAGCAGTTGGCGTCCTTCCCCTCGGGTGGCACCGTGTCGGTATGCGGGCATGAGACAGAGCACAACTACGACGGCGATGTTGAGGGGGGCGAGGCGGAGGCTCAGGCGGTCGCGGATAGATTGGCTGATCTGGCCGACCTGGAGCACTGGGAGGTGTCGATTGAAGGTGGCGATTACCGTACGCCGCGTCTCGATAGGCACAGCAGCCTCGGGACCTGGCTGTATGACGAGGAGTTCGCGCACATCAACCGGCGAGTCGAGGTCGTGCTGGTCCCCAACGATCCAACCGAGGGCGATACTTCGGACGCCGCCGTCGGCGATGCGGAGCCGCAGGCGACCGGCCCGGTCGCAAACGGCGCTCAGGGTGTCACCGTCACTGTGGGCGAATGGGGGAAACTGACCCTGTCCATGGAACGGGTCATTCGCGTAGACGGTTTCCTGGTCGGTACGGTGATGCTGGGGGTAGAGGAGACCCTCGGGGTAAACGTGTACCCCAAGGGCGCCTTCCTACTCCCTGACACCGCCCAGGGGGCTCACTGGGGTGACTGCCTGAACTATGCCTGCAACCTGACATTGCTCAATGGCAGCGTCAGGCAGCTGCCGGCGGAGTACTGGAAAACTGGTGGTGGTAACGACTACGTGCCGCTCACTAACTACATGAGCGACGACGTCCTTCCTGCCGATCTGGTTCAGATTCCGGTGATCTGGCCGGACGTGGGTGGGGATACGGTCACGCTCGACCTGCCGGGTGGTGCGAACTGTGAGGGTGAGGCGATCACCGCTCGCCTTACTGACATACCCGTCGTCGAGGCGTAGGGGATGAGGCCACCGATCGGGGCGTCTGCGGGAGAGCTCTCCCCATGGCGACGCACGCCGCCGGCCGGTTAGGGTCGGTGTGTTCCCACGCCGAAGCAAAGGAGCCAGTAATGCCCCAGCGGAATTCATATACCCACGCTCAGTCTGCGGTGCGGTCCGCTTCCGCCTGGCGCACTTCCACGCCCCATGGACCATCCCGCCGCGGCGTGCTGCTCGGTGCGACGGCGGCCGTGCTGGGTGGGGTGCTTGGCGGTTGCACGGTGGGTGGGGATTCGACGGCTGATGACGGGGCATCGCCGACGCCGACCGCGGCCCCGGTGGTGCTTGAGACTGAGTACGCGGGCGCCTCCTTGACCGTCCAAGTGGGGCCCGCCGCGGTGGTGGACGAGTTCACTGTGGTGAGAGTGATGATCAGTACTGACATCACTGATGAGATTGACGTAACCGAGTTGTTCGGAGGGTGGGGCGGCAGCTTCGGCAATATGTGGAGCATTCATATGCTCTCCCTGGCGAATGGGCTTGCATTCCCCCAGCTGGGCCACAGCTCATATGCCGGGGACTATTACATCTCTGCAGATGATGCGGCTGAGCTGTATCCAGTTTTCGCCGCGGTGAACAGTGACATCGACAGGGTCGAGGTGTTCCTCCCCAATGTCGGCACGGCCATAGACGTGCCCGTGGTGGATCTCGGTGGGGCCGCTCTTACCTCGGAGCAGGTGGACAGGGCAGTCAGTCTAGCGGAGCAGAATGAGTGGCTGCGAAACAACGGGGACGGCCCATTCCCAATCACTTCGCTCACAGTGGCAGGAGACTGGTCGGCAGACACCGCTGTCTCCAGCGATCCTTCTGGGGCCGTTGTCGTGAGCATGCTCGGCGACCGACTGTTCAACGACGAAGACCCCGACGACCCCAAGGCGGTCGAGTTGTCTGGTGATGCCGACGAGGTCATGGCACCCCTCGTGAGGCAACTCGAGTCCTATCCCTCTGGTGGTCAGCTGCAGCTCACCGGGCACCAGCCGTTCCGGGCCCCCTACTTCCACTACACGACGCACGAGGGCGGGCCCCGGGCAGAGGCGCAGGCGATAGCGGACCGGTTGGCTGAACTGACCGACCTGAGTCGGTGGGAGGTTGCGGTGTCCGGCGAGGAGGATTCGCAAGAACGGAACGTGGACTACGGCGACCCTGACAATGATCTGCTCTTCTACTACAACTACCGAGTGGAAGCGAGGGCGACGCCGGAAGATCCGGCCGAGCGCGTCGCGGCAGACGTAGCCGAAGACGAACTCGGGCTGGGAACAGGTGTGCCCGTCGCGTCCGGAGCCGAGGGCGTAGACATCGAGGTCGAAGGCGTGCGTGCCCACCTGGCCTTGGATGAGGTGGTGCGGGTTGGAGAATTCCTCGTGGGTACGGTCTCCCTCAGCGCTGAACAATCACTGCCCGCCAGCGCCTTCCTCTTGCCGGACTCGGGTCAATGCGCATATTGGAACGGCCGAATCGGCCACGCCTGCAACCTGACCCTGCTGGTGGGCGACGCTCGAAGGCTGCCAGTGGCCTATGTGGACCATATTGGCCTCAACACACCGGTGACGAATACCTGGGGTGCATCTGGGGCGCTTGTTCCGTCAGACTGGACAACCTCTATCCCCGTGGTCTGGCCGGATGTGGGTGGAGACACGGTTACGCTCGACTTGCCGGGCGGGCCCAACGCCCTCGGTCAGCCGATCGCCGCCCGCCTGACCGACATCCCCGTCGTCGACGGATGACGCGCTGATTTGGTCTCGGGTGATGTCGATTGGGGGGCGGGGTGTTTGTGGGTGCTCACGGATGGGATGACTGTTGCCGCCGTCCAGTACAACTGCCTGGGGCAGCTCGATACCTCGATCCGCGACGCTGTCGAAAACACCCTGGTGTTGGTGGCTGTGTGGGCCTATTAGGGGTTGGTGCCCGGGTATACCCGGTTTGTTGGGTTGGGGTGCCCAAGGCGTGTGGGTGATCGTCTTGTTATTGTTGACGGGTTCTAGATCGCCGAAGGGTTCGGCTTGTGGTTTGTAGGAGTGGTGTTTGTGATGCTGTGTCGGCGTGAGG
>NZ_QMIN01000061.1:3148-13270 GCF_003287795.1 Actinomyces sp. Z5 | reverse complement strand
GTCTTCCCGGCCTTCAGGGCCGGGCTCCATTGAGGCCCGCCGGTCGTGTAGCTGGTGACGTACCCGAACGCGTCTTCCCGGCCTTCAGGGCCGGGCTCCATTGAGGCGAAGTAGAAGCCGTCGTCGGTGATTTCGGGATCATGTCTTCCCGGCCTTCAGGGCCGGGCTCCATTGAGGCACTTCAAGCCTGACCGCGTAGGGGTCGTAGCTGTTGCTCGGGTCTTCCCGGCCTTCAAGGCCGGGCTCCATTGAGGCGCGGCCTCGTCGAGCTCGATCAGCATCGGCACCTCCAGTCTTCCCGGTCTTCAAGGCCGGGCTCCATTGAGGCCTGGGGCTGATGTGGAACTGACCGCGGCACTCCACGTCTTCCCGGTCTTCAAGGCCGGGCTCCATTGAGGCGCGTTGCTGCCCCAGAAGATGAGGTCTCCGGGCTGCGTCTTCCCGGTGAGGCTGCGCGATACTTGGGCGCATGACCACCGCACCGGCATCAGGTCTTCCCGGCCTTCAGGGCCGGGCTCCATTGAGGCCCGCGCAGTACGTGCCCGGGCAGCAGAAAGCCCCGGTCTTCCCGGTCTTCAAGGCCGGGCTCCATTGAGGCCGGGGGTGTCGGAGCGTTCTTATTCGGCCTGAGCCTGGTCTTCCCGGCCTTCAGGGCCGGGCTCCATTGAGGCAGGATGGCGAAGCTGGCCTGTGCGTATCCGAGGGCGGTCTTCCCGGCCTTCAGGGCCGGGCTCCATTGAGGCGGGCGTCCACCCGAGCTCATCCCAGGCGTCCTCACGCGTCTTCCCGGTCTTCAAGGCCGGGCTCCATTGAGGGCAACACGCCGTCTCCACCGACTACCGGGGCCGGCACTCGCGCTGCGCCCGGGTCCTGTCTTCTTCGGGCCCGGATCGCCGGAACGAATGTCCAAATCCGGCATAAACGATGGCGAGACATCGACTGCCGAGCGACCAAACCGCAAGATTTCAAGGGTCGGGGGAACGCCGATCGCCGTTAAAGGCTTGTTTATGCCGGATTTGGACAGCCCGATGCCGTGAGCGGGCAGTGGGGGTGAGCGACGGCCCGGTAGTGCGGCTGCGGGAAACGGCGGCTCGGAATGCAGCGCCAGGGTCAGGGCTTTGCAGCAGCACTGCGGCTGCAAGAAGTGGGGTGGCTGACGAGGCTTGAACTCGCGACCTCCTGGACCACAACCAGGCGCTCTACCGACTGAGCTACAGCCACCATGGGGCGACGTCGTCGCACCGAGTCGGTACTTTATCGGCTCACATGCGGTCGCACCAATCGGAGCCCCGTGTACTACGTCACCTTCGCTGCAGGGGAGCGAGCAGATACGGCGGGACAGCCGCCCCGCCGTCGGCCGGACTGGCTGAAACTGGCGCGGATACGGGGAACCGCCGCCGACGGCTGGATGAGCCCGGCCGGCGGCGATTCGCCGTCGGCCCGGTGCACGGACGCCGGGGGAGCCGTTGGCGTCAGAGCAGCTCCGCCGTCGGGTGCGCGACGATCTCGGCCGCGGCCGCCTGGCACTCCTCGCTCGTCGGACCCTCATCCTTGGGGAACAGCACCGCGCGGTAGTAGCGCAGCTCGTCGATCGACTCCAGGATGTCCGCCAGCGCGCGATGCCCGCCGTGCTTCTCCGGCGCGTGGAAGAAGGTGCGCGGGAACCAGCGCTTGGCGACCTCCTTGATGGAGGACACGTCGACGATGCGGTAGTGCAGGTAGTCGATGAGCTCGGGCATGTCGCGGGCCAGGAAGGTCTTGTCGGTTCCCACCGAGTTGCCGGCCAGCTGCGCGGTGTGGGCCTCCGGCACCAGGGACTTCACATAGTCCAGGACCGTGCGGTTGGCCTCCTGAAGCGTCAGCCCCTCCTTGAGCTCCTCCAGCAGGCCGGAACTGGTGTGCATCTCGCGCACGTAGTCGCCCATCTGCTCCAGGGCGGCCGCCGGGGGCTTGATCAGGACGTCGATGCCCTTATCGAGCGGCTTGAGCTCGTAGTCGGTGACAATCACGGCCACCTCGATCAGCGCATCCGTCTCCAGGCTCAGGCCCGTCATCTCGCAGTCGATCCACACCAGGGGATC
This sequence comes from Actinomyces sp. Z5, assembly GCF_003287795.1. Lineage (NCBI taxonomy): Bacteria > Bacillati > Actinomycetota > Actinomycetes > Actinomycetales > Actinomycetaceae > Actinomyces > Actinomyces sp. Z5. The sequence continues at coordinate 11,189 of NZ_QMIN01000061.1, read as the reverse complement.
GGCGGTAGTTATCTGTCGGCTCACGGTCGCCGAGTCTAGACCCGGCTGCGTGAGGCGTGGCCAGGGCCCGCATTGGTGCCCCCGCCCGGACTCGAACCGGGAACCTGCGGATTAGAAGGCCGATGCTCTATCCATTGAGCTACGGAGGCGTGCGCTCAGCGTACGTCACCGCGGGCACATGTTCCCAGTTCGGGCCCGCCCGTGGCGCCGTCCCAACTCGGCTGGTGTCGGGCTCGCCTGGCCAGAGCGGGCAACACTTGCCGACCCTCCGCCCGCCCGTGACGCCGCCTCCGCCCGCACCGACGGCGCCGCACCCGCCCGGCCGGTGCGCGCATCCGCCGCCGACGGCTCAGCCCGCCCCAACCCCACAGTGGCGGGTCGATACGGGCTTCGCCCCGGCTTCCGCCTAAGGTTGGACCATGGCTTCATCTGCTTCCCCGCTGTCCGCCGGAGAAGACGTCCCCGTCTCTGCGCTCAGCCGCGCACAGCTCATCGACGTCCTCACCGACACCGTGGGGGACCTTTCCAGCCTCGACCTGAGCCTGAACACCGACGGCGCCGAGGACGCCCGCCGCCTGCGTGCCGGCCTCATCGCCCAGATCCGCGACCACGTACTCCCACGTCTCGCCGACGCCGACATCCCGGCGATCGTCGTGGTCGGCGGCTCCACCGGCGCCGGCAAGTCCACCCTGGTCAACTCCGTGCTCCGTCAGGAGGTCTCCGACGCCGGCGTACTGCGCCCCACCACGCGCACCCCGGTCCTGGTGGTCAACCCCGAGGACCGCGAATCACTCGCCGACCACCCGATCGCCCAGGTCTGCGTCACCGTCACCTCCGCCGCGGTCCCCGCCGGCCTGGCCCTCGTGGACGCCTCCGACCTGGACTCCGTGCAGGAGACCAACCGCGTCCTAGCCGCCCGGCTGCTCGACGCCGCCGACCTGTGGCTGTTCGTCACCACCGCCGCCCGCTACGGCGATCAAACCCCGTGGGCCTCCCTGGAGGAGGCGGCCGGCCGGGAAACGCCCATCGGCATCGTCCTGAACCGCGTCCCCGTGAAGGTGCTGGCCGAGGTCCGCCGCGACCTGATCGAGCGGCTGGACGCCCTCGGCCTGGCCGAATCCCCCTTCTTCGTAGTCCCCGACGCCGGCCCCCACGAGGGCATGCTGCCGGATGCCTCCGTCAGCGAGCTGCGCGACTGGCTGCAACTGCTGGCCGGCCGCCACCGCGCCGCCGGGCTCGTGCGCCGCACCGGCCGTGGCGTGTGGACCGGTCTGCGCGCCGATCTGCTCACCCTCGCCGACGGCGTCGACGCCCAGGACGACGCCGCCGCCCGCCTGGAACAGGCCTCACAGCACCTCCTCGAGGCGCCCAGCGCGGACCTGCGCGCCGACGTCGAGCGCGGCACCTGCGCGCAGGGCGCCCCCACCACCCGCTGGATCACCCTCGCCTCCTCCGGCGGCCCACTGGCCCCGCTCGCGCAGGGCGGCAAACTCCGCTCCGGCTGGTTCGGCCGCACCGGCAAGGCGCGCGCCGCCGCCCTGTCCGCGCTTGCCGCCGACGTCCGCGAGTCCGTCGCCTCCCGCCTGGAGGCGGCCCTTGTAACCGTTCGCGACGACGCCGCCCGTACCTGGCGGGAGGCCGGCGCCTCCGCCCGCGCCGGCGAGTTGCTTCCCACCGACGCCGACGCGACCGCCGTCGTCGACGCCTGGGCCGCAGACCAGACCGCCCGCATCACCACCCCGCCCAAGGGCCTGACCCCGCAGGGAGCCGGTGACCTGCTGATCTCCGCCGCCGCCGGCATCGACGGCGTCCGCGCCGCCGCCAACCGCCTGGGCCTCGGGCAGGCCGTGACCGACGCCAAGACCTCCCTGGCGCAGACCCTGACCGACGTGCTCGCCGCCGCCGTCCCGGCCGGCGCCGCCCGCGCGCTGGCCCCCGATCCCGCCCTGGCCGCCGCGCTGCGCCTGCGCGCCGGCGAACTCGCACCGTTCACTCGTCCCGGAGCCACCGCATGACCGCAAACCCGACCGTCGCCCCCGCCGGGGAAACCGTGCTCGACGCCGCCCACCTCCAGGCCCGCCTGGACGGCCTGCGCGCCGCCCTGGACAACTGCCCCACAGAGATCCCCGCCTCCCTGTCCCTGCCCGCCCGGGATCAACTGGACGAGGTCGCCGAACGTCTGGCCCTCGGCGTGGATCACACGGTGGTGGCCCTGTTCGGCGGCACCGGCTCCGGCAAGTCCTCCCTGTTCAACGCCCTGACCAGCCTGCAGTTCGCCGACGTCGGCGCCCGCCGCCCCACCACCGCCCATGCCACCGCCTGCACCTGGGGCGACGACGCCGCGGCCCTGCTCGACTTCCTGGAGGTGGCCGACGAGCGCCGCATCCGCCGCGAGTCGCTGCTGGACGCCACCGACCAGGACGCCTTCGCCGGCCTGGTGCTGCTGGACGTGCCCGACTACGACTCCGTCAACACCGAGCACGCCCTCCAGGTGGACCGGCTGGTGCCGCTCGCGGACCTGCTGGTGTGGGTGGTGGACCCGCAGAAATACGCCGACGCCGCCCTGCATGAGGGCTACCTGCGGGGGCTGGGCGCCCGCCAACAGGACATGCTCGTGCTGGTCAACCAGGTGGACACCCTGCCCGCCGGCGGCGTAGACACGCTGCTCGCGGACGTGCGCAGCCTGCTTGCGGCCGACGGCCTGCACGACGTGCAGGTACTGCCGGTCTCCGCGGTGCGCGGGGACAACCTCGGGGCGGTACGTGAACTGTTCCTGGAGCGGGTCTCCCGCGAGTCCAACGCCGCCCGCACCGCCTCGGCGCGGCTTGACGCGATCGCCATGCGCCTGCGTCCCGCGGCCGCCGCGCAGCCCGTGACTACCCGCCCCGAACTGGCCGATGCCGCCGTCACCGCGCTCGTGCACGCGTGCGGCGCCCAGGCGGTGGAGGATTCGGTGCGCACCGGCCTGGCCCGCACCTTCCCGCGCGCCATGGCCCGGCCCGCCCCGCCCGCCCGCGATGCCGTCGCCTCTATTCAGACCACGTGGCTGCGGCGCACCACCGTGGGCCTGCCCGGTGCCTGGCTGCACAGCGTGGAGAACGCCGTCGCCACACCCGAGGCCCTTGCCGCCCGCACCGCCGAGGCGGTCGGCAGCGTGCAGCTGCCCCGCCACCGCGCGCCGCTGATCGAACTGGCCTGGTGGGGCGGCACGCTGACCGCACTGATCGGAGCGGTGTGGACGGCGGTCAGCCTGATGCAGGGCAGTGCCGTCGGCGCCGGCCTGATCGCGCCGGTGACGTTGCTGATCATTGGCCTGGTCGTGGCGATGGTGGCGCTGTCTGCACGGCACTCGCGGGCCCGCCGTGAGGCCGACGATTATGCCCGTACCGTGCGCGCGCGGCTGGCGTCGGTGGTGGAACGCGACCTCACCCGCCCCGCCGACGGCGTGCTGGCGCGCCACCGTGCGCTCCGCGAGGCCCTCCAGGTTCCGGGTCGGTAGCGGCCCGCCGGTGGTCACCGGCGTCCACAGGTTCGGCTCGTGCAGGGGGTGCCGACCCCGCATTCACAGGCCGGTGGCGGCGCGGGGTGCGGCTGCGGGACCGTTGAGGCAGCCGGCACGGTGCCGGCTTCCAACGCAAGGAGCACCCATGAGCCGTCAACTCGATCTCGTCATCCAAGGCGTCCTCGGCACCAACCCCGCCGTCACCCGCACCGCCGGCGGGCGCCCCTACTGCTACTTCCGCCTGGCCACCTCCCCGTCCTTCCGCACCGCCGACGGATGGCAGGACGGCGACACCATCTGGTTCACCGCCAAGTCCTGGGGCCCACTGGCCGAGAACCTGGGGCGCTCGCTGCACAAGGGCGATCCGGTGGTGCTCGTCGGCCGCTTCTCCCAGGAGAACTGGTCGAAGGGAACCGAGCAGTTCACCACCAACGTGTTGACCGTATCCTGCGGCGGCCACGACTTGACCCGCGGCGAGTCGCGCTTCATGCGGATCATCCACAGCGCCAATACCGCCGAGGCCGACGACGCCGGCACGGGCGAGGAGTCGGCCGCCACCACCTCGGCCGGCTCGGCCGATACCGCCGGCCCCACCACTGCGGCGGGGACGGACGCCACCACACCGGCCGCCGCCACCTCGGCCGGCTCGGCCGCCACTGGTGCCGTCGCCGGCCCGGACGAGGTAATCCGCCCCACCGGCCAGAACCCGCCGCCGGTCGGCCCATCCCAGTCGTTTTCCGCCGCCGGCTCCACCAGCGGCCCCGCCGCCGACGCGTCCTCCTTCGACTACACGCTCGCCGACGAGGACGGGTGACCCAGCCCCGCGGCGTCGCCGGCTCAGGCCTCGGGCGCTGCTGCGGGCTCCGCGACGGCAACAAGGTCGGCCGGGTGGGCGACGTCGAACACCTCGATCAGTACTCGCGTCGCCAACTCGGCCGCCGACGCGGCGTCCACCACGCGCAGCACCATCGCATCGTCCTGTCGCTTCCAACCCAGCGAGTCCAGGGCCGCCAGGGCATCCTCCCCGAGCCGGGCCCGGCCGTCGTCGTCGAGCAGCGGCGCGGTCAGCACCACCGCGTCCGGGCAGGTCCGCACCGTCAAGACCGGTGGCAGCGGGGAGGGGGACAGGCGACGCCGTCGCCCCAGCAGTCGGCGCAGGCCGCCTTCGGGACGCGCGTAGGCGGCCGTCGCGGCGGTGACAATCGGCTCGGTGGCGGTGAGCCGCACGCCGATTGCGCCGTCGTCGGGCCCGGTCTGCAGCAGGTGGGTCAGAGACGGGATGAAGCGGTTCCAGGAGCCGACGTCGAGCTCTTGCCCGCCGGCCGGGGTGGGGGAGTCGTCGTCGGGATGCGTTGTTGACATGCTCGGAACGTTAGAACCCCAACGCGGGCCTCACCACACCCGCAGTCGGTGTGTCCTGGCGTGTCACGGCCGGGATTCCAAGCCTCACTGGTTACCGTGGCTTGCAGCCCCGGCGTGCCTGCGTCGGCCACGAGCAGGAAGCAACTACCCCATGATCCGATTCGACAACGTCTCCAAGGTGTACAAGCGCGGAGCCCGGCCCGCGCTCGATGACGTCTCCATAGAGATCGAGCGCGAGGAGTTCGTGTTCCTGGTGGGCGCGTCCGGCTCCGGCAAGTCCACCTTCCTGCGCCTGACCCTGCGCGAGGAGCGCCCCACCTCCGGGTCGATCCATGTGCTCGGCCGCGACCTGTCACAGATCTCCAGCTGGAAGGTGCCCAAACTGCGCCAGGAGATGGGCTTCGTCTTCCAGGACTTCCGGCTGCTGGAGAACAAGAGCGTGTTCGAGAACGTCGCCATCGCCTCCCAGGTGATCGGCAAGCCCCGCCACTACATCCTCACGGCCGTGCCCGAGGCGCTCGAGCTGGTGGGACTGTCCGGCAAGGAGAAGCGCCTGCCGCACGAGCTGTCCGGCGGTGAGCAGCAGCGCGTGGCCATCGCCCGCGCCATGGTCAACCGTCCCAAGCTGCTGATGGCCGACGAGCCCACCGGCAACCTGGACCCGTCCACCTCGGTTGGCATCATGCGCCTGCTGGACCGCATCAACCGGCAGGGCACCACCGTGGTCATGGCCACCCACGACGACGAGATCGTCGACCAGATGCGCAAGCGCGTCATCGAGCTCAAGGCCGGCGAGGTCGTGCGCGACCAGGCGCGCGGCGTGTACGGCTCGGACCGTTGAGGCCGGCGCGCAGCGTGGATGCAAGGGCTACGAATCTCGCGAAAGAGGCATTGAGGTAACCGCATGCGATTCCGTTTCATCATCTCCGAGACCTTCAAGGGGCTCACCCGCAACCTGGTCATGACCGTCTCGGTGATCCTGGTGTCCTTCGTGTCGTTGCTGTTCGTCGGCGCCTCCGTGCTGCTGCAGAACCAGATCTCGGTGATGAAGGGCGACTGGTACGACAAGGTCGAGGTCAGCGTCTACATGTGCCCGACGTCCTCCACCGCTGCTGCCTGCGCCGACGGCGAGGCCACCCAGGAGCAGATCGACGCCGTCGAGGACCTGATCAACTCCGACACGCTGGCCCCCTACATCGACACCTACACCATCGAGTCCAAGGCCGAGGCCTACGAGCGGTTCATGGCCGCCTATGGTGAATCGCGCATCGGCCGCAACGCCACCGAGGACATGATGCCGGTGTCCTTCCGCATCAAGCTGGTCGAGCCGGAGAAGTACCAGGTGGTGGCCGAGCAGTTCACCGGCCGCGCCGGCGTCGAACGCGTCATCGACCAGGCGGAGACCCTCGAGCCACTGTTCGTGGTGATGAACCGGGTCTCCTGGATCACCGGGGGATTGGCCGCCATCCTGGCGCTGACGGCGGTGCTGCTGATCGCCACCACCATCCGGCTGTCCGCCATGAGCCGTTCCAAGGAAACCGGCATCATGCGGCTGGTGGGCGCCTCGAACCTGTTCATCCAACTGCCCTTCATGCTTGAGGGCGCCATCGCCGCCCTGATCGGCGCGATCGGCTCCGTGGCCGCGCTGTGGGCGCTGGTGCGCTACGTGGTGGTGGACTGGCTGTCCACCTCCCTAACCTTCACCGCCTTCATCGGCATCGGCGACGTGGTGCGGTTGGCCCCCTGGCTGCTGCTGGCCGCGATCGTCCTCGCGCTGGTGTCCTCCGCCTTCTCACTGTCTAGGTACACGAGGGTCTGATTCCCATGCTCCCAGTCCGCGCTGCAAACCGCCCGCGTCCCAGTCGCCGCACTAGACGACGGGCCCGACGTGCCGCCATCGGCGCCACCGCCCTGATGCTGGTCGCCGCCCCGCTCTCTGTCGGGGCGCTGGCAGACGAGCGTCAAGACGCCGTCGACGATCAGGCCGCCGCCCAGCAGAAGCAGGCCGAGCTGGCCTCCTCCCTGGAGGGCGTGTCCGCCGAGCTCGGCCAGGCCTACATCGACCTGCAGAACGCGGAGACCGCCCTTTCCACGGCCCAGAGCGAGCTCGACGACGCCGAGACCGTCCTGGCGCAGAAGGAACGCGAGCAGCAGACCGCAGCCGACCGCCTGGCCGTGGCAGAGTCCGACCTGGCCACGCTGCAGGAGGAATCGGCGCAGACGCAGACCACGGTGGATGAGAACACCACTTCCGTGGCCGACCTGGTGGTGGCCACCTACCAGGGCGACAGTGCCATCACCTCCTGGACCTACGTGCTCTCCTCCGACTCGGTCGAAGAGCTCAGCGACCGGGCCTCCACCATGGAGATCGCCACCGGCGTGCAGGAGTCCGTCCTGTCCTCCGCCGAGGAGGACCGCGCCCAGGCCGCCAACCGCGAGGCCCGCCAGGATGCCACCACCGAGCGTGTGACCACGCTCAAAGCGGAGGCCGACGCCGCCAAGCAGGCCGCCCAGACCGCCAAGGACACCGCCCAGACCAAGCGCGACGAGGTCGCCACCCTCAAGAGCGAGAAGGAGACCGCCGCCTCAGACCTGGAGGACAAGAAGGCCGACCTGGAGGAGCAGCAGGCGCAGGCACAGGCCGACGAGGCCGCCGCCGCCGCCGAGATTCAGCGCATCGACGCGGAGAACCGGGCTGCGGCCGTCAAGTCCGGGCAGAGCGTGGCCAGTTCCGGCAGCACCGACACCTCATCCCTGGGCAGCGGCAAGATCGGGCACCCGATCGCCGGGGCCCTGGTGGTCACCTCGTCATACGGCTGGCGCCTTCACCCCGTGCTGGGCTACATGAAGCTCCACGCCGGCGTTGACCTCATGGCGTCTACCGGCACGCCCCAGTACGCGGCCGTGTCCGGCACCGTCACCAGCACCACCGACTACGGCGGCACTGCGTGCGGGAAGAGCGTGACCATCAATGGCGGCGTCATTGACGGGCAGTCCGTGCAGGTGCGTTACTGCCACCTGTCGGTGCAGCAGGTGTACGTCGGGCAGACGGTCTCCAAGGGGCAGCAGATCGGGCTGACTGGTGCCACCGGCGGGGTCACCGGACCGCACTGCCACTTCGAGGTCTACCTCAACGGGACGACTGTCGACCCCATGACCCTGCCCGGGTTCTGACGC
>NZ_QMIN01000061.1:0-2879 GCF_003287795.1 Actinomyces sp. Z5 | reverse complement strand
CCTTGCCGACGGCGGGCCTTGGCGACCGCCGTCGGCGGCAGTAGGATGCGGCGCCGTGGCTTGACGGCCCGGGACGAGGGAAGGAGACGCCGGTGGCCAAGAAGACCGAGGGTACGAGGAAACTCACTCCGGCGGAGCGCGCCAAGGCGGCCGCCGACGCGCACAAGACCATCGCCCGCAACCGCAAGGCGACGCACGACTACTTCATTGAGGACCGCTACGAGGCGGGGCTCGCCCTGACCGGCACCGAGGTGAAGGCGCTGCGCATGGGCCGGGCCTCTCTGACCGAGGCGTGGATCGAGATCGACCGCAACGGCGAGGCCTGGCTGCAGGGCGCCCACATCCCCGAGTACCTGCAGGGCACCTGGAACAACCACTCCCCGCGCCGCAAGCGCAAGCTGCTGCTGCACCGGGCCGAGCTGGACAAGCTCGCGCAGCGGGTGCAGGCGAAGGGCTACACGATCGTGCCCCTGGAGCTGTACTTCACCGGCGGGCGCGTCAAGCTGAAGATCGCGCTGGCCCGAGGCAAGCAGGACTGGGACAAGCGCCAGGCCCTGCGGGAGGCGCAGGACAAGCGGGATGCGGCCCGCGCCATGGCCGCCGCCAACCGGCGCCGCGGCTGACGCGGGCATCTGGGCGTGACGGCGCCTGCCGGTCAGAGGGGGCGTCGGGCGCCGTCGTCGGGCTGTCGGCCGGTTGCCGACGAGCGGGTCGGTGGCGAGCGGGGCGGCTCGCCTTACCAGCGGTCGTGCACGTGGGCGCGGATGCGCCGGTCGTACAGGTCCGCCAGGGCCGCGTGCAACTGCTCGCTGAGCGGGGGGAGCACGGCGGCGGAGGCGTTGGTGCGGGCCTGCTCGGCGTTGCGCGCGCCGGGGATCACGGTGGTCACGCCCGGCTGGTCCAGGATCCAGCGCAGCGCCACCTGGGCGGGGGTGGCGCCCGCCGGGCCGAGTTCGCGGCACAGGGCGGTGAACTCCTGGGCGGCCTTGACGCCGACGTCGAAGGGTACGCCGGAGAAGGTCTCGCCGATGTCGAAGGCGGAGCCGTCGCGGTTGTAGTTGCGGTGGTCTGAGGCGGGGAAGGTGGTGTCCGCGGTGTAGCGGCCGGACAGCAGCCCGGAGGCCAGCGGCACGCGGGCGATGATTGCGGTGCTCGTGGCCTGCGCGGTGGGCAGCACCTGCTCCAGCGGCTTGCGGCGGAAGACGTTGAGGATGATCTGCACGCTGGCGCACCCGGGGCGCCGCATGGCATCCAGGGCCTGGGCGCAGGTCTCCACGCTGACCCCGTAGGCGCGGATGCGGCCGTCCGCCACCATCTCCTCCAACCAGTCCCAGGTGCGCTCAGCGGAGATGACCTCACTGGGCGGGCAGTGCAGCTGCACCAGGTCGATGGTGTCCACGCCCAGGTTCTGCCGGGAGCGGTCGTTCCAGGCCAGGAAGGCGTCGCGCGTGTAGTTCTCGGGGAGCTGCTCCACGCGCCGGCCCATCTTGGTGGCGATGGTGAGTCCGGCGTCGGGGTGGGCGGCGGCGAAGGCACCGACGAACTGCTCGGAGCGGCCGTCGCCGTAGACGTCGGCGGTGTCGATGAAGGTGACGCCGGCGTCGAGCGCCGCCTGCAGGGTGGCGGTGGCGTCATCGGCGGTGACCTCACCCCAGTCGGTGCCGAGTTGCCAGGTGCCGACGCCGACGGCGGAGATGTTGCGATCGAGGGCGGGGAGCGGGCGGGTCTCCATGATGTGCCTCCTATGAGTTCGAGCCGATGCCGTCAGCCTAGCGGCTCCCAGTGGTCCGACGAAACAAATCTAGTGGCGAAGGTCTCGCGGCCGCTGCAACCGGCGCTGGTATGCTTGAGTTGCTGAGGTTTCAGCGGGTTCCCGCCCGGCATGCCGGGCGGGGAAAACTCAACAGGGGATGATCGGTTTCGACGACGGTCGTGGATTCAGGAGAAGCGGGTCGAGGATGCACAGTCATCTCGTCAACGCTCTGTGCGAACCAATAGGTGCCGATAACACTCGCACCGACTTCGCCCTCGCCGCCTGAGGCGAGCCTCGAAGTCCGTCAGCCCGGGGGAGCTTCCGCCCCGGTTCCTGGCGTCATCTAGGAAGCCACTGCTGAGGCCCCATGCCACCGGGGGTCTCGGGACTTCAAGGTGGCTGAGCCCGTCGGCGTCCTTGTTCGCGTGAGACGCCGGGGCCGAGAAAAACAGCAGCGAACTGCACCCGGAGAAGTCCTGTTGCACCACCGTCGGACCGGGGTTCGATTCCCCGCATCTCCACCAAGAACCTGCTGGCGCTGACACGGTCACGCGCCAGCAGGTTCTTTGTTTTCTTGTCCGGCTTCGATCCTGCTTGTGAGAGTCGGGTCATCGGGTTATCGGGGTTGAGACGCTGCTTCACATGTGACTTGGTGTTGATCGTGGGTGCTGGAGGCGGTCTTCAGCACGACCTTGGTGACACTCCACGACCTTCGTGCCTGTTGCACGACCACCCCGGGGTCGTGCAGTACGCACCAAGGTCGTGGAACGCCGCCCGGGGTCGTGCAATCCACGGGCGGGGCAACCATTGCAGTCGCCCCAGGGATGCGGGGCGTCGCCGCCCCGCCCGTTGCAACATGCCCGAAACCGGCGGAGCCCGATCTCGACCGACCAGATCAGCCTGGCTGTGCTTGGCGTCGGCCGACGCCGGATGCACGGCGAGCTCCTCCACCCGCCGACCAGAACCGAGGTACAAGCAACGCGCTCACACCGACGACCCTGAGGGTTGACCCTGACACGGTGTGAGGGCACATGGTTGACTCATGGCCGAGACCACGAATCTCATGACGATCGGCGAGTTCAGCTCATTGACTCGCCTGTCGGTACGCATGCTGCGCCACTACGAC
>NZ_QMIN01000005.1:0-5755 GCF_003287795.1 Actinomyces sp. Z5 | reverse complement strand
CCCCCCGGCCAGGGCCCCGGGGGGTGGGTGCGGGTTGTGGGTGTGGGTTCGTGAGCGTGCCGGCAGTGTCCTACTCTCCCACCCGCCTTCCGGGGGCAGTACCATCGGCGCTGGGGGGCTTGGCTTCCGGGTTCGGAAAGAAAAGACCGGGCATGACCCACCCCGCTATGACCACCGGCACACACACCAACCCACACCCACCCAGAAACAACCAGGCCAGGCGGACGCTCGCGCACGCACCACACACCCTGTTCACATATCAGCACCCTATTCGGGTGGGTTGCCTGTGAACCGTACAGCGGACGCAAAAAACAAACCAACTGATTGAAAGAACTGCCCAACTCATGTTGTTTGCCGGCTGAACACTGCTGCTTGTGGAAGCCCCACGCGTCAAGCCATCCCACGCGCACCCACCCCGAACACAAGGCGGGGGGGCGTGTGCCTGCCGGTTCCATGCCATAAAAACAATTGTTTCGCTCGCCACCACCCACCACCTAAGGGGCCCCCGGCCGGGAACCCCACGGGCAGTGAGTGTTGTGTTGTGTTGTGTCGGCCATTGTTAGTACCAGTCAGCTCAAGCAACAGGATTCACCCCACACGGGACTGCCTGCTTCCACACCTGGCCTATCAACCCAGTCGTCTAACTGGGAGCCTACCAACCCCCCACAAGGAGGGGTTGCGGAGACCTTATCTTGGAGACGGTTTCCCGCTTAGATGCTTTCAGCGGTTACCCGACCCGAACGTAGCCAACCAGCCATGCACCTGGCGGTACAACTGGCACACCAGAGGTTCGTCCGTCCTGGTCCTCTCGTACTAGGGACAGCACTCCTCAAGTCTCCAACGCGCGCAGAGGATAGGGACCGAACTGTCTCACGACGTTCTAAACCCAGCTCGCGTACCGCTTTAATGGGCGAACAGCCCAACCCTTGGGACCTGCTCCAGCCCCAGGATGCGACGAGCCGACATCGAGGTGCCAAACCATGCCGTCGATATGGACTCTTGGGCAGGATCAGCCTGTTATCCCCGGGGTACCTTTTATCCGTTGAGCGACGACCCACCCACACGGGATCGCCGGATCACTAGCTCCCACTTTCGTGCCTGCTCGACCCGTCAGTCTCACAGTCAAGCCCTCTTGTGCGCTTGCACTCAACACCTGGTTACCGACCAGGATGAGAGAACCTTTGAGCGCCTCCGTTACCTTTTAGGAGGCAACCGCCCCAGTTAAACTACCCACCAGGCACTGTCCCTGACCCGGATCACGGGCCCAGGTTCAGACGCACGCCACCATCAGAGTGGTATCCCAACAACGACTCCACAACCGCTAGCGCGACCGCTTCACAGTCTCCCACCTATCCTGCACAAACAATGGCGGACGTCAATACCAAGCTGCAGTAAAGGTCCCGGGGTCTTTCCGTCCTTCTGCGCGTAACGAGCATCTTTACTCGTAATGCAATTTCGCCGAGCTCATGGTTGAGACAGTAGAGGAGTCGTTACGCCATTCGTGCAGGTCGGAACTTACCCGACAAGGAATTTCGCTACCTTAGGATGGTTATAGTTACCACCGCCGTTTACTGGGGCTTAGGCTCACCGCTTCACCCCACACTAACCGTGGGACTAACGGATCCTCTTAACCTTCCAGCACCGGGCAGGCGTCAGTCCGTATACATCGCCTTACGGCTTCGCACGGACCTGTGTTTTTAGTAAACAGTCGCTCCTCCCTGGTCCCTGCGACCCTCACCCCTAGCCCGCAACGGGGCTTCAAGGCTCAGGCCCCCCTTCTCCCGAAGTTACGGGGGCATTTTGCCGAGTTCCTTAACCATGATTCACTCGCACGCCTGGGCATACTCTGCCCGACCACCTGTGTCGGTTTAGGGTACGGGCGGTAAAGCACCTCACGTCGAGGCTTTTCTAGGCACCACAGGATCACCCTACTATCCCCCACCACACCGGCAGGGTCACCATCACGCCTCACCCAACCCCACCCAACAGGGCAGGGCACGGCACCCGGATTTACCTAGGCACCAGGCCACACGCTTGAACGGGACAAGCCATAAGCCCCGCGAGGCTACCTCTGTGCGTCACCCCAGTTAAAACACGCTTGCCTACCAGCACGGTCGGTCCCCAGACCACACCACCACCCCACAGCCAGGCCCGAAAGCCCAACCACAGGAAACAGCGGCAACGGCGTGGGTTAGCACCCGCACGTCAGCATGGGCGGTACTCCACCGGTACGGGAATATCAACCCGTCATCCATCGACTACGCCTGTCGGCCTCGCCTTAGGCCCCGACTCACCCAGGGAGGACGAACCTGCCCCTGGAACCCTTAGTCATACGGCGCCGGGGAATCCCACCCCGGTCTCGCTACTCATGCCTGCATTCTCACTCCCACGCCGTCCACCCAAGAGTCACCCCCGGGCTTCACCCAACGCAGGACGCTCCCCTACCACCCCAACCCAACCAGGGCCGGGGTCCGCGGCTTCGGCGGTGCGCTTGAGCCCCGCTACATTGTCGGCGCACGACCACTCGACCAGTGAGCTATTACGCACTCTTTCAAGGATGGCTGCTTCTAAGCCAACCTCCTGGCTGTCACCGCGACCGCACATCCTTTCCCACTTAGCGCACACTTAGGGGCCTTAGCCGGCGATCCGGGCTGTTTCCCTCTCGACCACGAAGCTTATCCCCCGCAGTCTCACTGCCACGCTAAACCAATACGGCATTCGGAGTTTGACTGGCATCAGCAACCCTGTAAGGCCCCTCAACCAACCAGTGCTCTACCTCCGCACGGCAACACGCAACGCTGCACCTAAATGCATTTCGGGGAGAACCAGCTATCACGGAGTTTGATTGGCCTTTCACCCCTACCCACAGCTCATCCCCCCCGTTTTCAACCGAGGTGGGTTCGGTCCTCCACACGCTCTTACACGTGCCTCAACCTGGCCATGGGTAGATCACCCCGCTTCGGGTCCAGAACGCGCCACTAATAACGCCCAAACTTCAGACTCGCTTTCGCTACGACTACCCCACACGGGTTAACCTCGCGACACGCCCTGACTCGCAGGCTCATTCTTCAAAAGGCACGCCACCACCCACACAGACCAGAAAACCAGCCCGGCAGGCTCTGACGGCTTGTAGGCGCCCGGTTTCAGGTACTCTTTCACTCCCCTCCCGGGGTACTTTTCACCATTCCCTCACGGTACTAATCCGCTATCGGTCACCAGGAAGTATTTAGGCAGCCAGGTGGTCCTGGCAGACACACGCAAGACTCCACGAACCCCACGCACAAAAGGGGAAAAAAACATGCTCAACACCACACCAGCAGGTTCAACCTACGGGGCTATCACCCTCTACGGCTCCCCATCCCAGAGAATCCAGCTACCCACCAGCAAACAGTGCGGGCCCACGGCAGCAAACCCACAAGCACGCCCCACAACCCCGCAGCCGCAACCCCTGCCGAGTAATCACACGACCACGGTTTAACCTAATCCGCTTTCGCTCGCCACTACTCACAGAATATCCTCTCCTACGGGTACTAAGATGTTTCACTTCCCCGCGTAACCCCCCACCCCCTATCAATTCAGGGACAGGTGACGCGACACAACTCGCGCCGGGTACCCCCATTCGGAAACCCTCGGATCACAGCCCGCAAGCCAGCTCCCCGAGGCATATCGCAGGCCGCCACGTCCTTCATCGGCTCCTGGTGCCAAGGCATCCACCGAACGCCCAAAAAAACAACACAAACAAACACAAGCAAAACAAAACAAGCAAAACAGGCAAAACAACAACAAAACACGCAAAACAACCACAAGCAACAACAAACCAGCAAACAAGCTGAACAAACAATCATTGATGCTCGCGTCCGCTATACAGTTCACAACCAACCCACCCAACCAACCCCACCCCCAACCCCAAAGGCCAGAAGCAAAGCCAGCAGGCAACCCAGGACACGCAGCCCCGGAACCCGACAGCATGCCACCCCCAACCCCACCAACCAAAAGAAGGAGGAGAAGAGGGTCCCGCCCGCCCCCCAGCCACGCAACACACGCAACCACAAGGAAACGAACAGAGTGCCTGCCTGCCCTGCCAGCAAAACAATCTCCCTAGAAAGGAGGTGATCCAGCCGCACCTTCCGGTACGGCTACCTTGTTACGACTTCGTCCCAATCACCAGCCCCGCCTTCGACCGCTCCCCATAAGGCCACGGGCTTCGGGCGTCACCGGCTTTCATGACGTGACGGGCGGTGTGTACAAGGCCCGAGAACGTATTCACCGCGGCGTTGCTGATCCGCGATTACTAGCGACTCCAACTTCACGGTGCCGAGTTGCAGGCACCGATCCGAACTGAGACCGGCTTTAAGGGATTCGCTCCACCTCACGGCATCGCAACCCACTGTACCGGCCATTGTAGCATGCGTGAAGCCCAAGACATAAGGGGCATGATGATTTGACGTCATCCCCACCTTCCTCCGAGTTCACCCCGGCAGTCTCCCGCGAGTCCCCGCCATAACGCGCTGGCAACACGAGACAAGGGTTGCGCTCGTTGCGGGACTTAACCCAACATCTCACGACACGAGCTGACGACAACCATGCACCACCTGCAGACCAGCCCAAACCACAAAAAGCAGCAAGAGAACCACCGTCTCCGGCAGCAACCAGCCCATGTCAAGCCTTGGTAAGGTTCTTCGCGTTGCATCGAATTAATCCGCATGCTCCGCCGCTTGTGCGGGCCCCCGTCAATTCCTTTGAGTTTTAGCCTTGCGGCCGTACTCCCCAGGCGGGGCACTTAACGCGTTAGCTACGGCGCGGAAACCCCGGAAAAGGGCCCCCACACCCAGTGCCCAACGTTTACAGCATGGACTACCAGGGTATCTAATCCTGTTCGCTCCCCACGCTTTCGCTCCTCAGCGTCAGCAACAGCCCAGAGACCCGCCTTCGCCACCGGTGTTCCTCCTGATATCTGCGCATTCCACCGCTACACCAGGAGTTCCAATCTCCCCTACTGCGCTCAAGCCAGCCCGTACCCACCGCAAGCCCCCAGTTAAGCCAGAGGATTTCACGGCAGACGCGACCAGCCGCCTACAAGCCCTTTACGCCCAGTAATTCCGGACAACGCTCGCGCCCTACGTATTACCGCGGCTGCTGGCACGTAGTTAGCCGGCGCTTCCTAACCCGGCTACCGTCAACCCACCCACAAACGAGGCAAGCCTTCACCACCGGAAAAAGAGGTTCACAACCCGAAGGCCTCCATCCCTCACGCGACGTCGCTGCATCAGGCTTCCGCCCATTGTGCAATATTCCCCACTGCTGCCTCCCGCAGGAGTCTGGGCCGTATCTCAGTCCCAGTGTGACCGTCCACCCTCTCAGGCCGGCTACCCGTCAAAGCCTTGGTAAGCCATCACCCCACCAACAAGCTGATAAGCCGCGAGCCCATCCCCCACCAGAACAACCAAAGTTGAACCTATACCAACCCACCCATGCAGGCAGGCCAGACCACCCCGTATTAGCCGCCCTTTCAAGCAGTTATCCAGGAGAAGAGGGCAGGTTACTCACGTGTTACTCACCCGTTCGCCACTAACCAACCCCAGCAAAAAACCAGAGCCAGCCCGTTCGACTTGCATGTGTTAAGCACGCCGCCAGCGTTCGTCCTGAGCCAGGATCAAACTCTCCAAACAAAACAAAAACCAAACAAAGAAACCAACAAAAAACCAACAAAACAAACAAACACGACACACTATCGAGATCCCAAACAACACACCCA
>NZ_QMIN01000060.1:0-38614 GCF_003287795.1 Actinomyces sp. Z5 | reverse complement strand
GTCGGCGCCGACGAACAGCGCCTGTCCGCGCACCAGCGGCGCCTGCCCGGCAGGCGTGGTGACCGTCGTACTCCCCTCGGTCGCCAGCACAATCCGCGGCCCTCGGCCGGGCACTTGCACGCGCCCGTCGGAGGGGACCACGGTGGTCACGAGCAGCTCGAAGTCGTCCACGGGCACGTAATAGGCGCGGGTCGCCCGGGACAGGTACTCGGGGGCGGGACGCACCGGGGGCGCCGCCACATAGTCCACACAGGCCAGCATCTCCGGCACGTCCACGTGCTTGGTGGTCAGCCCGGCGCGCAGCACATTGTCGGAGGAGGCCATCACCTCGATGCCCATGCCTGAGATGTAGGCGTGGACGCTGCCCGCGGGCACGAACAGGGCCTCGCCCGGCCGCAGGGTGACGGGGTTGAGCAGCAGCGCCGCGGCCACGCCCGGATCGCCGGGGAAGGACCGCCACATGCTGATCACATTGGAGTCAACCCGCCGCGACGGCGAGTCTCCGGCGGTGAGCCGGGCATCTATCTCCTCCACCAGTTCGGCGATCTCCGCCGGCGCGGGCCGGGTGGAGGCGGAGACGAGGTCGGTGAACACCTGCCGGATCCCGAAGCGGGTCGGATTCAGCCGCAGGGTGCGACGCATGCGCCGAGCCAACGGGGAGCGCAGCTCGGCCAGTACCTCGGCGGCCCGCCGCGGCGCCCGAAAGCCGGTGACCGCCTCGAAGTGGGTCAGCGCCAACACCATCTCCGGCTTGTGGTTGGCGTCCTTGTAGTTACGCATTGGACTGTCCAGGGGAACACCGGCCTCGTTCTCCAGCTCGTAGCCCTCGACCGCCTGTTCCAGCGAGGGGTGCACCTGCAGGGAGAGTACGCGGGCGGGAGCGATGAACTTGAGGAGGAAGGGCAGCTTGGGGCCGAAGCGCCGCACCACGTCCTCCCCGAGCAGGCGCTGCGGGTCGGAGTCGATGAGTGCGGCCAGGGTGCGGTCACCCACGCGGGTGGGCCCGGCGGGGTGAGCGCCGTACCACTGCTCGGCCCAGGGTTGGCCGTCCTCGTGGATGCCGAGAAACTCGGGTATGGCCTCGGGCGAGCCCCAGTCGTAGCGCTGCCGCGCACCGTCAAGACGTTCCATGAAGGCCAACGGTAACGGAAGCTGCGGCCGCCTCCGGTCATGACGCCGGCGACGCCCCGCCCCGGGACTCGCGACGGCTCAGGGCTACACGCTTCCAGCGGCGCTCACGGCTACTCGCTCCCAGCCGCCCCCTCGGCGACCCGCCCCGGGCGGTACCAGGTAAGCCCGGCACTCGTCTTCTTCCGGGACCCGTCGGACAGTACCGCAAAAACCCGGCCGCCCCAATTGCGACGAAATGGGGTGTGCATGGTCCAGACTGTGCCCATGCGAGGCATCATCCTGGCCGGCGGCTCCGGCACCCGACTGAACCCCATCACCCTGGGCACCTCCAAGCAGCTGGTGCCGGTGTACGACAAGCCGATGATCTACTACCCGCTGAGCACGCTGATGCTCGCCGGCATCCAGGACGTGCTGGTCATCACCACCCCGCACGATGCACCCAGCTTCCACCGGCTGCTGGGCGACGGCTCCCAGCTGGGCGTGAACCTGTCCTACACGGTGCAGGAGGTTCCCAACGGTCTGGCGCAGGCCTTCGTGCTGGGGGCGGACTTCATCGGCGACCAGCCGGCCGCCCTGGTGCTGGGTGACAACATCTTCTACGGCCCTGGCATGGGCACGCGCCTGCGCCGCCACACCAACCCCGACGGCGGCGTCGTGTACGCCTACCAGGTCGCCGACCCGACGGCCTACGGTGTGGTGGAGTTCGACGCCGACTTCAAGGCCGTGTCCATCGAGGAGAAGCCCACCCGTCCCAAGTCGGACTACGCCGTTCCCGGGCTGTACTTCTACGACAATGATGTGGTTGAGATCGCCAAGAACCTCGCTCCCTCCGCGCGCGGCGAGTACGAGATCACCGACATCAACCGCACCTACCTGGACGCCGGGCGACTGACCGTGGAGGTGCTCCCCCGCGGCACCGCCTGGCTGGACACCGGCACCTTCGACTCGCTGGCCGACGCCACCAGCTTCGTGCGCACGGTCCAGCACCGGCAGGGGCTGAACATCGGCTGCCCGGAGGAGGTCGCCTGGCGCATGGGCTTCATCGACGACGACGGCCTGCGCGAGCGCGCCGAACCGCTGGTCAAGTCCGGCTACGGTCAGTACCTGCTCGGCCTGCTCGAGCGCGAGCGGCGCTGACGGGCCCAGCGGCAAGCCGCCCGCACCCGGACAGTGAGGCCGCGAATGCTCCACCGCAAGAGGCCGAACCGCGCAGGCGAGTCGTTTCCGAGACATCTCAGCCAATTGCTAACGTAGTCGTACAAAAAACCCGCTCAGCAGGAGTTGCCATGCCCACCCAATTCCCCAGCACGCTGGTCATCATGCCGGCATGGAATGAAGAGGACGTGATTGGTGGGACCATTAGCGAACTACGCCGGATCGTCCCGGACTACGACCTGCTCGTCGTCAACGACGGCTCTACCGATCGCACCTCGCAGATCGCCCAAGAGGCCGGAGCTCACGTCCTCGATCTGCCCTATAACCTCGGCGTCGGCGGGGCGATGCGGACCGGATACAAGTTCGCCCGCCGTTTCGGTTACACCAGAGCCATCCAAGTCGACGCGGATGGCCAGCACGATCCTCGTGACATCAATCGGGTACTCGCTGGGCTCGAGCACTCGAACATCTCCATCGGAGCACGTTTCACCAAGACCGGAACATACCGGGTACGCGGGCCAAGGCGCTGGGCGATGGTGATGCTCGCCACCATTATCGGACGGATTGCGCATACCAGGCTAACCGATGTCACCAGCGGCTTCCGTGCGGCGGATGCGATCGCGATCGACCAGTACTGCCTCCACTATCCGGCCGAGTACTTGGGGGACACAATTGACTCGCTGGTCATCGCTGTGCGCTCGGGACTGACCGTGAATCAAGTCGGTGTGGACATGAGGCCTAGACAAGCAGGCGCGCCTTCCAACAATCCCTGGAAGGCTGCCGTATACCTCATCAGAAGCATGTTCGCACTGTTCATCGCGCTGACCCGCCGGCCCATTATCCGAGCGGGGCGTGAGTCGACAACAGCCGCCCAGAAGGGGGAGTGACTATGTCCCAGCTCTTCTACCTCCTCATCGCCGCCCTCGTTGTCGCTTTTGTCTTCACGCTGCTGCGCGGCGGCAAACTGCGAGAAAAATACGCCGCGCTGTGGATTCTCGTGGGAATAGCCATCGTTCTACTGGCGGTGGTCCCCGGACTGCTATCGTCCTTGGCCCACCTCCTCGGATTCGAAGTTCCTTCAAACCTGCTATTCGTACTGGCGATCTTTCTATTGCTGGGGGTTACGCTCCATCACTCACTGGAGATTAGCCGTCTCGAGGACGAGACACGGATTCTGGCGGAAAACATCGCAATCCTCAATCTAATTGTAACCCAGGCGGGTCTGGATCCCCATTTCCCCCGACATCCGCATGCCGGACCCGACACCAAGTAGCGGGCCCTAGAATCAGCATTCATGGGACTCAGCGACCGGCGAGTACTTCACCGACCACCTCGCTGTACTCACGTGCGCGTACCGGCCAAGTCCAGGGATCGATGAGCTCCCGTGATGCGGGAACCGGCGGATTATCCAAGAGTTCCTGGAGAGCCGTCACCAGACAGTCCAGGCTCCGCTCACGACAGATCTTCACCGGCGCCCCCGACTCCCTCAGCAGCTGAGCGCCGGGAACCTCAAACGTCACGACCCGCCCCCTCTCGGCAATTGTCTCCAGTAGGGTGGTCTGAAATCCCTCAGACAGCACCGTAGGGTTGACCAGCGTCGCTCCGCGCAGGGCTGCGCGCGCCTGCTCCTGCGGTACACGACCGCGTATCGCGACCACTCCGTTCAACCCCAGCGTCCTGCACTCCTGACGGGCCTGAGCGAGCTGAGCTCCGTCGCCCAGCAACTCGCCGGTCACGTCCTGCCCTGCCGCTCGCAACGCCGACACCGCCCGCAGGAAGGTGTCCCATCCCTTTCCCGCCACAACTCGGCCCACAAACACCAGGTGGTCAGGCCGGTCCGGAACCGCATCCGTGAAGACTGATGGTGTAATCGCGTTGTAGAACACGTCTGCATGTGGAGCACCTAGACGTCGAGCGAATGCAGCCGCCTCGGGCGAGACACCGAGCACCCGGTCGGCATGGCGCAGAACATATCGGCCCGCAGTAAGGTCAACGGCGCGGGAGCCCACGGTGATAATGGGGGAAGGAGAGGCGACGAAACCACTCCCGTGCTCGGTGTGAATGACGGGAAGCCCCGCCGCCTGTGCAGCCCGCATCCCTACGAGGCTCATGGGGAAGAAGCGTGTGTGTGTAGAAACGACGTCGACGTGCTCACGCCGCAGGTACTGCGCGATTGCCCGGGCCGTTCCCGGCCCCGGGAAGGAGATGACCTCCGCGATCGGCAGGTGGGCACGGCCCGTCAGAACCTTGACGCCGCCGTCGTTGCGCCTGGAGCGCTCAGACGAGATCGTCAGGACGTGCACCCGGTGTCCCAAGTCGTCCAGCCCCTGAGCGAGGTTGGAGACGTGGGACTCGAGCCCGCCGAGACGAGGCGGATAGGAGTTCGTAACGATAGCGAGGTGCACAAGCGGCCTTTTCTGAAGTGATGGGGGTGACCGGCATTCAGCGTACTACCGACGCGTCGTCGCGTGCGTCTGCGCACCGGCCAGCCGCGCTGAATGCAGGGACAGAAGTAAGAACAGCAGGGCGAGCACGAGCATCGCCCCCGCGTATGACAGGGCCGCTCCCATCAGCGCCCAAATCGGCACCAACAGGCGGCTGAGCACCAGGACGACGACGGCGGCGGCGGCGTAGCCTCCAAAGACCAGAACCTGACGACGCATAGTTGTCAGGGCGTAGTACAGGATGACCGCCACAGCGTTGAAGGCACCACCGGCAACCAATATCATGAGCTCGGGCAGATAAGCCGAGACATCCTGATTGAAGACAAGCTGCAGGATCCACGGCCCCGCCACGAGCGAAACCAACGCCACCAGGACGAACGCCCCGGAAGTGGTCACCAGGCCCCGGCGAACAAGCCTGGCGAACCCCTGTCTGTCACCGCCGACCCAACGGGAGGCAATCGGGGTGAGCAATGGCCGGAACACAAACAGGGAAAGCATATTGATGGCTACTGCCGGCATGTAAATGATAGCGAACACGCCTTGCGCCTGAGAGTCCAGGAACTCCTCAATAGCGTACCTCGGCGCATTGGTCAGATACATCGCCAGGAAAGAGCCGAGGAATAGCGGCAGGCATTCTACGAGCAGGGACCAGATCCGGTTGAAGTCCCAGCATGGTCGCACCGAGAACAGGCGCCGTGCCGCGGGCAGGTACAGCAGAACGAAGGCGATGCTGGACATCACCAACGTCAGAATGGTGGCACTCATCAGGTCATGAGTCACCACCAGGGTCACGACGAAAACACCGGTCGTGGTAGTGATTCGCCAGAAGCAGGCACGGCCTCCTATGTCCAGCCGCCCATTGCGCTGGAACTCGGAGTAGAACACATCCTCAACCGCATCGAATATGCGCAGCATAGCCACCAAGAGGCTCACTAGTCCGTCGCGAGGACTAGCCCCCGCCATGGTCGCCGCTACGATCCCCCCAATCATGAGTACGGTCGTCACGATGCGGGTGGCCAGGTAGTTCCCGAATGCGTAGCGCCCGGAGACGTCGGTTACATGATAGGTGCGAACCTCGTACATGCCCAGCGTTTGGAATTGCTGGCCGACGGCGATCGCCAGGGAATAGACCCCGGCCGCGGCAATTCCGGCGGTGCGAGTAACCGCCGTGAGCATGATCACCAGGGAAAGCGAGCTCATGAGCGAGGCCGCGGTATTCCACACGTAGTCGCGGCCCAACTGCCGCCTGTCGCCACTGACCACGCCTAGTCCTCCGGTGAAGCATAGGGCCCAAAAGTCACCCAGGCTGCCGCATGGTTCACCCGCTCATCCTCCGCCGGCAGTTCCATATAGCTACCATAACCGCGGGTCAGGACGGCATCATACTGGCGAGGCAGCATGACACGAATCCCCTCAAAGGGCACCCGGCGGGCCGGGAAGAGCTCGTCCAGACGCACTGCCCAGTGGCGCGGGTCTGTGGTCGAGTAGTCACCCAGCATCTCGGTGTGGCTTCCCTCGAAGCGTCTCGCGCTGCGCTCCCACCGGCTCTGCAGCAGGCGCGGACTTACGCCGAGCATACGCATCGTCCAGTGGACAACATGCAGCACGCCGGTAGCGAGATGGGTCAGCGGGGCCGGCAGGTCAACCTGCGCGTGCGGGGTTCCTCTCAGGTACAACAGCCTCCCCCACAGCCAGGTACTTCGCCTTTGGCGGCGGTAGGAGGCGCCATCGTCAGGCAAGGAATCGAGCGGGAACAGATCCACTCCAATGGGCATGCGGTAAGGGCGATCCCGCGCCGCCTGCGAAACGAACTCACTGCCCACCAGTCCTAGAACAGCGAAAGTCTGAGGATAGTCGGGATCGGAACGCGGCGAGTGAATCTTGAAGGCCTCGCCCAGCACAGCGGGAGCCTTGTCAAGGAAGCGCTCGTAATCCGGACGGGGCATGCACACATCGGCGTCGTCATCCCAGGGGATGAACCCCCGGTGACGCACGGCACCAATAGCGGTGCCGCCGTAGACGGTGTAGCGGACTCCAAGGTCAATGCACACGCGGTCAAGCTCCTCTAGGACAAGCGTAGTCGCGCGCTGGACTTGGGCGAGCTGCTCCGATGGTTCGTCGCCGCTCATGACCGTCCTTCCTCGAACTCGTCGGCATACGGCCCGAAGTCGACCAGGTGCATCCGGTGATTACGCTGCTGGTCCGGCGGCGGCAGGGCCATGTAGTCGCCGTAACCGCGGCTCAGCAAGGCGTCATAGTTGTGCGGAAGCATTACGGTGATGTCCTCAAAAGGTACGTCACGGGTGGGGAACAACTCCTCGCGGGTGACTACCCAATTGTAGGGATCGCGCATGGTGAAGTCGGCCATACGTCCCGTGTCCTCGTGCTCGTAAGCGCGTACTGCCTTCTCCCACCGCAGCTGCAGCGCGGCGGGCGAGACTCGAGTCAGTCTCAGGCCCCAGTGCACCAGAGTTGTGAGCGCATAGATCAGGCGGCGGCGCACTCCGGTGATGCCGATAAGGTAGGGGCGGGGAGTACCTCGCAGAAACAGCAGGCGGCCCCAAAGCCAACTCCGGCGGCTCATAGAACGCATGGCGCCGTCGTCGTCAGGAATATTATCCACCGGAAGGACGTCGACGAAGAAAGGCATGCGATAGCTCGAGTCCTTATCCGCTTCGGGGATTAAAAGCGTTCCCTTGAGCACCATTTTGGTGAACATAAAAGGGAACTCGGGGACGGTACGGGTGTTGTGCAGCTCGAACTCCCCTCCCATGACGGCGGGGGCCTCGCACAGGAACCGCTCGTAGTCTGCACGCGTGAGCATCACGTCAACGTCGTCGTCCCACGGAATAAATCCCCGGTGGCGAACCGCTCCGATGGCGGTGCCACCGTAGACCGCGTACTGGATCCCCAACTCGCGGCACACCCGATCGAACTCGCCTAGCAAACGGGTGAGCAGCACGTGGATGTGGTCAAGCTGCCGCTGGTCAGCCGCGTGAGAAGGCATTGGCATCTCCCGTCTGATCTGGGCCGTCATCAGTTGGCGAGTCAGGGCAGGCCGCATCGCGTCCAGCCCCCGGAAAGGTCACCAGCGTACGCCAGTCCGGCGTAGCCGCCAGTACCGTTCCAACCAGCAGGACGAGGCACCCCGCGATCTGCAGCGGCGTGGGCACGGACCCTTGGAGCAGAAAGGCGAACAGTACCGCCCATGCCGAATACGAGATATTCAGAGCCATGCCTCGCGACGCCCCGATTGTGCCGATGGCCTTGTAGTAGAACAAGTATGAGAACGCACCCGCAATTCCGGCAAGCGCAACGACCGAGGCGGCCCGCGTTGCCACAGACGCCAAGGTGAAACCAAGGATCCCGGACAACGGTGCAACCACTAGCAAATAGACCAGTGAGGACGTGGTCTCGCGAATCTGCAGCGCAGTCTCGTTGTCAACCGTGTCATCACGCATGCCCCAGGCCAACAGCACGGCCTCAGAGCCCCAGCCCAACACGCACGCGAGCGCGGCAAGAACACCGACCGGCGCTGAGCCGGGAACATCGAACTCCGTGGAGGACCATCCGATAAGTACCACTGCCGCCAGTGCCACCACCAGCGCCACCACCTGTCGCGGTCTCATACGCTCGCCGAGCAGAATCGCGGCCAGCAGGGTGCCCACGGCGGGATAGAACGTGGAGATGATCGCGGTGTAGGCAGGACCGATGTTATCAATCGCAATCAGGTAGCCGGTCATTCCGAAGGGACCACCCAGGAGCGCCCCAAGCATGACAATCTTACCGCTACGAGTGCGCAGGGCCGCCGCGGTATCGTGCAGCCGACCCCGCGCTGCCATATATAGCGCAAGCACAATAGCGCACGTGGTGTCGTGCAGAACGGCGCCGGTTAGCGTCGCGTTCCCAACGCCGAGAAACGGCACCAGTACCAGGGCCATACCGAGAACAACGGTGTCGAGGCCCCACAGCGCCCCGCTGATCACCCCGTACCTCATGCCACCGCTCCCGCCGACAGGCGCGGCGCCGGCGCGCTCAACAACGGAGTGTCTGTCTCATAGGAGGCCAACAGCGCATCAACGTAGTCGACGGCATGGCGGTAGTAGATGAACAGCCACTCCCCCACTTCATCCCCCTCCGCTTCCTTCGCCAACGCCCATACATACCAGCACCAGCCGGCAAAAACGACGTGTGCCCAGAAGTGACGTCGCTCAACGGGAGTGGGCTCGCCCTCGAAATAGGCGAATAGCGCTTCCTCAGCCTGCTCACCGCTCAGCTGGGCGCACACGACCATGGTTCCGAAGTCGCTAGCAACATCGGACATACCGGCATACTCCCAGTCGATAAGATCGATGTGCCCGTGCTCATCAACGAGGAAGTTCAGCGGAAAGAAGTCATTGTGGCTGGGCCCGACCGGGAAGCCGTCGGCATCGGCATAGCGGCTAAGCCGAAGGATCTTCTCCCGCAGCTCGCCATATCCGGGCACATCGACGGGACCGTTGGCGGTAAGTAGGCGCTCGTAGCGCAGCCCCTCCTCCACGAAACCGAAGCTGCGCGCGAGCACTCGGTCGCTGTTGTGAAGACTGCGCGCCATGGACATCGCCCGCGCCAACTCACCAGGACGGTTCACGTCTAGATTACGACAGTGGGGGATGAAACGGGATATCTTCCACCCCTTGTCTGGGTCGCCCGCGAGAAATGTCCGGTCAATGCCGAGCTCCCGGGCCAGGAACAGAGCATCAAACTCAGCTTGCCGATCAACGATCTGGTCCGTGCCGACGCCTGGATGACGGTACACGTATTCCTGGCCGCCGGCGCTGAAGTGGCACGAGAGGTTCGTGATGCCCTGCTTGAGCGGATAGAAGTCGACGATCTCTGCCTTTGGCACGCCCAAAGCCGAGGCAATATTGTCGAACACCTCCGAGTCCACATTCTCCATGAACAACGGATCGAAAGAACGGATCTCGTCAACCGAGTCGAACTCATTGATGACGCCAGCCGGGTAGCGGCGCACTCGCATGTCAAGGTCGCTGACGTGGTCGAGGTAAATCGCTTCCCACAGCTTTGCGGCGGTCTCCGGCAGGTGGTACACCTCTTCAAGGATCTGGCGGAACGCTGCCGAGAAGGTCCGGTCGAAGTAGACGTGACCGAGCATCGTCCAGGCGTCGGCACCGCCCATAGTCGCGCCGGTAATGCGATCACCTGCGCCCACGGTTATACACCACTCGTCGGTGCTGCCCTCAGCATACTGGGCCGAGTAGTAGGCGTGATGGACGTGCGACTCGAAGGGGTTAACGGTGAAGTAGTCATCCGAGGAACACACGTAGGTGTTGTCGAGCCGGTCGCGTACGCGCCACAAAGAACCGTTGTTGTTACGCGTGGCGTACTCATCATTGACGACGATTCGGACGCCGTACTTCTCCGCCAGGTAGAAGAAGTACTCCTTCTTGTATCCGACAACGACGGTGATGTCGCTTATTCCGGCTTCAAGCAGCTGTTCAATTTGCCGCTCGATGAGCACCTCCCCACGGACCCGCAGGGTTCCCTTGGGACGCTCGTAGGAAATCGGAGCGAACCGCTCGGAGAGCCCAGCAGCGAGTACGACGGCGTTGGTCACGCGGTACGGTTCCAACGCGGCTGCACCCGCGTCAGTCAGGGAGCGATCCGCCAGCAGCCCGAGTGCCTCACACTCGCGCACCGCAGCGTTGGCGCTGCCCAACGACATGCCGGTCGCCGCCTGGACCTGCCGCTGAGTCAGCGGCTCTCCGGCGCGCAAGTACGCGTAGAGCACATCGAACTGCGACCGTTTCAAAGAAAGGGTCCCCTTATCTGGAGAAGTCACAGGCAACACCATCCGTTCATCAGCTTTCAATCAAGACTAGCGTTCGAAAGCATACACACGCCACCCAGATTTGAACAAACGCCGCCGGCGTTTCCCACGGCGATGGCCCACACCGCCCACCTCCAGGTCACGCGGCAGCAGGCGACTCCGCCGTCGGCACCGCGGAGGCAGTGGGAGTCTCGCGCTCAACCGGCCGCGACCTGCCGCCGCCTACCAACCACACCAGCATCGTGGAGGCCAAGAGGGTACAGGCCGTGACCAATGCCCACAGCTGCATCGGGGAGATAGGAATGTTCCACCACCACTGGACGCCGACATCAAGGTTAAAGGGCACACGATTGATGTCTTCAATGCCTTGCGTATACCGGAGCAGTAGTCGATGAACCGCAGCGGAACTCACCGCAGTGGACACAACGACGACCAGCATCGCCTGCGTACGAGTCATCATCGTACGTGAGTCGTCGGTGAGGAAAAGCACGAGGTAGAACACCGCCAGCAACGGCAGCACATAGCGGGGCTGAACCATGACATAGACATTCGGCAAGCCATTGAGAATCGCATACACAACGGGCATTCCCGCCAGCGCCCCGAGAATAACTCCCGCCGACAACAGCTTACGCCAGGTCATCACCCGGACTCCCATGAACAGCGCGATACCGGCGAGGCTCAGCGCGCCAATGGTGATCACGCCGTCCATGGGGACATCCCACCAACCTCCACCCCAGCGGCGCCCGTACATACCCGCCAGGAACTGAGGCACACCCTGAACGATCTCGAACAGCCGGGTACGCGTCATTGGCGGAGGCTGAGCCCCCTCACCGGAGGCGTAGCCGCCCTGCCCCGTGCTCCGCATCACCCAAACTCCAGCAAAGCCAACAACAGCCGCGACCAGCGCATGGACACGGATCTGCCGCCGCCAACGCACCCCCAGAAGCAGCGCCAGGGAGACCACGAAGAGGAAGAAGGCCGCGTCGCCACGGGACATGCAGGCGAGCACGCTCCCAACGACGCCCAGCCCCAGCAGCAGCCACTGGCGCTTACCTTCAGCCCTGAGCGACATGAATAAGCCGGAGGCGTAGGCAAGCACCCCAGTCAGCGCCCACGAACTGGGATTATTGGAAGCTACGAAATATACGCCCATTGGAATCCAGGCGAATCCGACCGCGGCAATGTAGCCGGCACGCAGTGCGGGTGGCGACAGCAGCGCAATCGTTCCCAACAGGGCCACTGCGATGAGTACGTTGACAACACGCATTAAGATCACCGAGCGGGTGACGTCGCTACCGACGAGGGCGTGATGGAAACGGTAGTAACCCACCGGATAGTTCCCGTCGTCATAACGAGCCGTATAGGCGGTCGTCTCGTCCGAATAGGACATCCGGCAAGCAGCAGATGTCTCCGGGTGCTTCTTATAGCAGAGCGAATCATCATCGATGGTCTGCGGCACCAGGACCTGCGTAACGTTGTCGATCGTCTTGGTCTGACAAGACTCCGCCACCGGACGCGGACACCATATGCTTCCCAGATGGTAGTCATCGTCGGGAGAGCCGCCCAATGGGGAGCACAGCACCCAGCCGACCCCGACGACGAGCAAAAGCAGCATGGTCAGCGCGGCCCCGAGGCGCCTGCGGCTCCCAAGGGGCCACCGCGATCGTCCCGCCTGGCTCGACCCGGTTGCTGCATCCATTGATTATTCTCCTCGTTGCTCGACGCGATGCCCGCACCCCAAGCCGACCGGAGAGGAGTGGAACGCCGGCGCTGTCGCACCCCGCCATGCAGGAGTTGCGCATGCCGCAGCAGCACGCAGTCTCGTCAACACGACCGAGAAGATCTCGCAAACAGTCGCCGGAAGCTCGCGCCAGGGAATGCTAGCAGGTATTGAGGCGGCTATGGAGACTCTGTTTGTTTCCTGGGTTGCCTGGAGTGAAGCCAACCACCCGGGCTTAGCGGCATTGGCTGGGTGGGCCTATCCAGGTTGCTGCCAGTGAGGTACCCCTGCCATGGCGCGTGAACGTGCGGTTTCCTCGACCGAGAGACGGCATTTGCCCAGCCGGGAGGGACGGGATGCCCTACAGGTCTAGGCTAGGTGGGTCGACGGCTTGCGGCGCTCGCCGTCAGCCCGGCACCGTAGTGCGAACCAGATGGAGAACCATGACTGACACGGCCGACACCCCCGACCGCACCGACGGCATCGAGCTGCTCAAGCCGCTCGGTGTTGAGACCACCCCGATCCCCGGCTTCCTGCGCATCGATCTGACCGTGCACGGCGACAACCGGGGCTGGTTCAAGGAGAACTGGCAGCGGGAGAAGATGACTGCCCTGGGGCTGCCGGACTTCGGCCCGGTGCAGAACAACATCTCCTTCAACGACGAGGTCGGGGTGACCCGCGGCATCCACGCCGAGCCGTGGGACAAGTTCGTGTCGGTGGCCACCGGTCGCGTCTTCGGTGCTTGGGTGGACCTACGTGAGGGGCCGTCCTTCGGCACCGTGTACACCACTGAGATCGACCCGTCGGTGGCCGTGTTCGTGCCCAAGGGCGTGGGCAACGCCTACCAGACGCTGGAGCCGAACACCGCCTACACCTACCTGGTCAACGATCACTGGTCGCCCGACGCCCAGTACACCTTCTTGAACCTGGCCGATGAGACCGTCGCCGTGCCGTGGCCGATTCCGCTGGAGCAGGCGATCCAGTCCGACAAGGACCGCGCCCACCCGCGCCTGGCGGACGTCGTCCCCTTCGCAGCCACCGACGCCACCGCGGATGGCAGGCGCGTGCTGGTCACCGGCTGCAAGGGGCAGCTCGGCCGCGAGCTCATGAAGCAGCTGCCCGCGGCCGGCTTCAGCCCCACCGGCGTGGATCTGCCGGAGGTGGACATCTCCGACGCCGACGCCATGGCCGCCTGGGACTGGTCCGTTTACGACATCATCATCAACGCCGCCGCCTGGACGAACGTCGACGGCGCCGAGACCCCCGAGGGACGGCCCCTGTCCTGGCGCGCCAACGCCACCGGCCCGGCAAACCTGGCCCGGGAGGCGGCCCGCCACGATCTGACCCTGGTGCACATCTCCAGCGAGTACACCTTCGACGGCACGCTTGAGCCGCACACGGAGGATGAGTCCCCCAGCCCGCTGGGTGTGTACGGCCAGTCGAAGGCGGGCGGCGACGCCGCCGTCGAGGCCACTCCCAAGCACTACCTGGTGCGCACCTCCTGGGTGGTGGGTGACGGCAAGAACTTCGCCAAGACCATGGCCTCCCTGGCCGCGCGCGGCATCGCTCCGAAGGTAGTGGACGACCAGACCGGCCGACTCACCTTCACCACCGACCTGGCGGCCGGCATCATCCATCTGCTGCGCACCGGCGCCGAGTTCGGCACCTACAACCTGTCCGGTGAGGGGCCGGTGGTGTCCTGGTGCGACGTCGCCAAGCGAGTCTTCGAACTGGTGGGCCACAGCGCCGAGGAGGTCACGCCGGTGACGACCGCCGAGTACTACGCCGGGCAGGAGGGCATCGCCCCGCGTCCGCTTCGCAGCGCTCTGGACCTGAGCAAGATCGAGGCAACCGGCTTCACGCCGGGCAACTCCATGGAGCGTCTGGACGCCTACGTGCCCACCATCGAACTGTGAGTTCGTGAACGCTAGCGGGGTGCACCTCATGGGGACGTGACCCACCCACCACCCCTGTGGGCAACGAGTCCGAAAATGTGGCCATCTCTGCGACGCGACACGCGCCAAGTCCTTGCCTAGTCCGTTAGCCTTCCCACATGCGTATTTCGGTAATTGGTTGTGGATACCTGGGCGCTGTGCACGCGGCCTCGATGGCCGAGTTGGGCCATACGGTGGTGGGGGTTGACGTCGACGCCCGCAAGGTCGAGCTGCTGTCCCAGGGCAAGGCCCCCTTCTTCGAGCCCGATTTCGAGGATGTCCTGCGCCGCAACGTGGATGCCGGGCGGCTGACCTTCACCACCGACTACGCGGCAATCGCCGGCGCGCAGGTGCACTTCATCGGCGTGGGCACGCCCCAGTCGGAGACCGGTGCCGCGAACCTCACCTACGTGAACGCAGCCATCGAGGGCATGCTGCCGCACCTGGGCCAGTGCACCGACGGACCGGAGGTCGTCGCCGGCAAGTCCACCGTCCCGGTGGGTACCGCCGCCCGCCTGGCCGAGCAGGTCGCCCCTACCGGCGTGACCCTGGTGTGGAACCCGGAGTTCCTGCGCGAGGGCTTCGCGGTCAAGGACACCCTCGACCCCGACCGCATGGTTTACGGACTGCCCGACGACGAGCGGGCCGCGGCGGACGCACAGGCGGTCCTGGACGAGTTGTACCGGCCGATTATCGAGGCGGGTAAGCCCCGGCTGGTGATGGATTATCAGACCGCGGAGCTGGTGAAGATCTCCGCCAATGCCTTCCTTGCCACCAAGATCTCCTTCATCAACGCCATGGCTCAGATCTGCGACGCCGCCGACGCCGACGTGACCGCGTTGGCCGGCGCCATCGGCCTGGACGACCGCATCGGCAAGCGGTTCCTGCGTGCGGGTATCGGCTTTGGTGGAGGCTGCCTGCCCAAGGACATTCGCGCCTTCCAGGCCCGCGCCAACGAACTGGGCGTCGGCGAGTCGCTTGGCTTCCTGGCCGAAGTGGACAAGGTCAACGACGCCGTACGCCACTCCGTGGTGGACACCGCGCGTCGGCTGCTGGGCGAGGACTTGGCTGGAAAGCGGGTGGCGGTCCTCGGCGCGGCCTTCAAGCCGGACAGTGACGACATGCGCAACTCCCCCGCACTCGACCTGGCGCAGGAGTTCACGGACCTGTCCGCCTCTGTGGTGGTCATGGACCCGGCGGCCAGCCCCATCCTGGCCGACCGCGAGGGCCTGCCCTACGAGATCGCCTCCAGTATTGAGGCGGCGCTGAATGGCGCTGACCTGATCGTGCTGGGAACCGAGTGGAAGCAGTTCACCACCTTCGACCCCGCCAAGGCCGCCGAGCTGGTGGCCCGCCGCATCGTCATCGACGGGCGCAATGCGCTGCCGCGCGAGGATTGGAAGGCCGCCGGCTTCACCTACGCGGGCATCGGCCGGCGCTGAAGCTCGCCCCTGTGTAGGCATCCGGTGCCGCCCCGGATGGCGGGCAGCTTGTAGGCTTGGCCACGTCACACCATCGCGGTGCTCGACGCACCTACCTGCGTTCGCCGGCGCTCCCATCCGAGAAGGAAGTTCATGAAGCTGTTCGTGCAGATCCCCTGTCTCAATGAGGAGGGGACGCTAGGCCTGGTCCTGGACACGATTCCCCGTCAGATCGAGGGGGTCGACGAGATCGAGATCCTCGTCATCGACGATGGCTCTAAGGACCGCACCGTGGAGGTGGCCCGAGAGCACGGGGTCAAGCACTTCGTGCGCCACGCCCGCAACATGGGCCTGGCCCGCTCCTTCCGGGACGGCGTTGACTACGCCCTGGCGCACGGCGCCGACATTGTGGTCAACACCGACGGCGACAACCAGTACAAGCAGGAGTACATCGGCGACCTGGTGGCCCCGGTGGTGCGCGGCGAGGCCGACATCGCCATCGCCGATCGGCAGACCGCCAAGATCGCTCACTTCTCCTGGTTCAAGAAGCGCATGCAGCACTTCGGCTCCCAGGTGGTCAACTACGCGGCCGGCACCCGCCTGCCCGACGCCGCCTCCGGCTTCCGCGCCTACTCCAAGAACGCCCTGCTCAAACTCAATGTGATCACTCAGTTCTCCTACTGCATGGAGACGATCATTCAGGCGGGCAACAAGCGGCTGCGCATTGCGTCGGTGCCGATCACCACCAACCCCAAGACGCGTGAATCGCGCCTGTTCAACAACATCTTCCAGCACATGGCCAAGTCCGGTGGAGCGATCACCCGCTCCTACCTGATGTTCAAACCGCACGTGGTGCTGGGCTGGCTGGCAGCGTTCTTCGCGATCGTCGGGGCCATTCCGTTCGTCCGCTTCTTCATCCTGTGGTGCATGGGCACCGCCGGCGGTCACATCCAGTCGCTGGTCTTCGGCACCACGATGCTGGTGGCGGCCCTGCTGTGTGTGGCCCTGCTGGTGATCGCCGACCTGCAGCGCACCAACCGGGTGCTGATCGAGGAGACTCTGGAACGGGTGAAGAACATCGAGTATGGGCGCGTGGACGACACGCAGATCTCCGGTATCAGAGCCGCCCTCATCCCCGGCCTGTTGCCGGGCGGGGACGATCCCAACAGCCAGGAAGACTGAGACGTGCGCAGGGTTCTGGGCTTCGGCACCTATGACGTCGCCTCGCATCCGCGCGTCGAGGTGCTTCTGGAGGGCTTGCGTCGCACACCCGGCAACAAGGTCCGCGAGCTGGATGAGCCCCTGGGACTGAGCACCGCCGACCGGGTCGCGATCCTCAAACAGCCCTGGCGACTCCCGGTTCTTGCCGGGCGACTGGCCTCGCGCTGGTCTCGTCTGGCCGCCGGCAGTCGCCGCTATCGCGGCTCCCACAAGCCCGACGCCCTGCTGGTGGGTTACATGGGTCATTTCGACGTGCTGCTGGCCCGTCTGCTCTACCCCCGCACGACGATCATTCTGGACCACCTGATCTTCGCCTCCGGCACCGCCCGCGACCGCGGCGAGGATGGGGCCAAGGCAAAGCTTCTGTCCGTCCTCGACCGTATGGCAACACACTGCGCCGATGTGGTAGTGCTGGACACCGCCGAGCACGCCGCCAAGCTTGACGCCTCCATCACCGACCGCGGGGTGATCGTCCCGGTCGGGGCCCCCATTTCCTGGTATGAGGCCGGAGAGGGCGCCGCCACGGCACGCGGCGACGACGACGGCGCCCGGAACACAGGACGCCCCCTCACCTTGGTCTTCTTCGGGCTGTTCACTCCGCTGCAAGGCACGCCATACATCGCTCACGCGCTGCGGCAACTTGCTGAGCGAGGTGTGCCGGTGCGAACGTTGCTGATCGGAGCGGGGCAGGATCGCGCCGAATGCGAACAGATCCTGGCCGGCTCCCCGGCCGAGCGGATGGTTCAGT
The DNA here is from genome assembly GCF_003287795.1 of Actinomyces sp. Z5. NCBI lineage: Bacteria > Bacillati > Actinomycetota > Actinomycetes > Actinomycetales > Actinomycetaceae > Actinomyces > Actinomyces sp. Z5. Next base: position 21,010 of record NZ_QMIN01000060.1, on the reverse strand, counting down.
GGCGCGACTGGGTGGACTCCGCCGAGCTGCCCCGTGTGGTGGCCGAGCACGACGTCTGCCTCGGCATCGTCGGCACCACCGACAAAGCGCTCGACGTCGTCCCGAACAAGGTCTACCAAGGGCTGGCGGCCGGATGCGCCGTCGTCACCTCCGACACCGCCCCGCAACGCCGCGCGATCGGCGACGGCGCGATTCTGGTCCCGCCGGGTGATCCCCGCGCCTTGGCGGACGCCCTGGAGCGTCTGGCAACCGATCCGACGGCACTGCGCGACGCACGTGAGCGCGCCAAGGCCGCCGCGGCGGCCTTCGTGCCCGAGCAGGCCGTCCTCCCGCTGGTCGCTGCCCTGGAGCGCGCTCGTACCACGGAGGCGACTCGGTGAGCCTGCTCATCAAGAAGACCGTGGATGCGCTGCGCTCCACGCCGGTCCGGGTTGGCTTTCTCGTGCTGGTGGTCCTGCTGGCCGTGTATGCGGTCGTCTCCCAGTGGGATGACATCGTGGCCGCCATGGCCGGCATGAATCCGCTACTGCTACTCGGTTCACTGCTGGCCGGCATGATCTACGTGCTGCTGACCATGCTGGCCTGGCGGGTACTGCTGGCGGACATGGGCACAACGCTGCCGCTGAGCGCGGCCTTCCGCGTCTTCTTCGTCTCCCAGCTCGGCAAGTACATGCCCGGAGGGGTGTGGAACATCCTCGCCGCGGCGGAGCTCGGTGCAGACCATGACATTCCGCGCCGCCGCTCGGTGTCGGTCATGGCGGTGACGGTAATCGTCTCCATCGTCACCGGCGCCGCGCTGGCGGTCGTGATGATGCCCTTCGCCTCAGACCAGCTGCGCGACAGCTACGGCTGGGTGAGCTGGACACTCCCCGTCTTCGTCGTCATGCTGCTGCCGCCGGTCCTCAACCGGCTACTCGCGCTGGTCTTCCGGCTCACGGGGCGGCCTCCGCTGGAACATCCGGTCAGCTGGTCCGGGATCGGCGCCTGCACGGCCTGGACACTCGTCGCCTGGGCGGTCGCCGGCATTCAGGTGTGGCTGCTGGGTATCGGCATTGGAATGGCCGGCTCGCCGGCCACGCTGGCATTGTGCATCGGCGGGTACGCCATGGCCTGGACCGTCGGCTTCCTGATCGTATTCGTTCCCGCGGGCGCCGGCGTGCGCGAGGGCGTGCTCGGGCTCGTCCTGGCGGGCTCGCTGACCACCGGCGGCGTCGTCGCGGTGGTGCTGCTGTCCCGCGTGGTGCTGACCGTCGCGGATCTCGTCATGGGCGGCGGAAGTCTTCTGACCATGCGTCGTGTGTCAGGCCTGCGCCACACCAAGTAACTCAATTGATCCGTGGGGCCCTGCGAGTGGCGTCCCGCCGAGGGCCCGACGCCACTTAACCTTCGCCGGTCACCGGTCACCAGTGTCGGTATTCGATATGCGGATCACGCATCATGCTGTGCTGCCATGGCAGCAGGGAGGCGATCTCCTCAGAGGTGATCTGCGGACGACGAGTAGAGGACTCACGATGCCACATCCGCACCGAGTTCACGCAAATCACGGCTCTGCCGTCAGTACCCGCCTTGAGGCAGAAGTCAATGTCGTTGAAATTGAGAGGCAGGTCTTCGTTGAATCCGCCGACGGCCCGGAAGTCGGCGGCTGTACACATCAAGCAAGCACCCGTCACCGCCAGATACGGAACATCCGCCTGCGCCTGAGGATGACCCGGATCGTCAACCTCGAAGATCCGAGGATGCATGGGTAACTCACCGGGAGGGCAGACCACTCCCATGTGTTGAATGGTGTCGTCTTCAAACAGCAGTCGGGCACCGACAACCACGACCTCTGGCCTGGCGAGCGTACCTAGAAGATTGTTCATCCAACCCGAGGTGATGGGTTCAACATCATCGTTGAGCAGCAGCAGAACATCTCCCGCGGCTTGCCTCGCGCCTTCGTTGACGGCCACGGAGAAGTTGAACGGACCGCTCGTCCGGACCACGCGTAGACGATTCCCAAGGATTTCCCGACAAGGCGTCACCGCCGAATCCGCGGTTGTCTCGTCAACAACAAGCACGACCTCCCAGCGGTCATGTTCGACTGTGCGTACGAGTGCCCGCAATAGACGCTCTACCAGCACCTCTGTGGCTTCGTCGACGCGCCGACTGGCGAAGGCGGTTGGCACGATGATCGACACGTGCTCAGAAGCATCGTCCCTATGCCGCACGAGTGGCATGCCCGCGGAGGACAGAACGACTGATTCCGCGGAACGCCCCTGTGCAGCGCGGAACATGCGTGTCAGCTTCGGGCGATCTGATTGTGCCGCCATGCTGGTCGTGGTGGCCTGTACCACCGCCGTCACCGGGCAGTGGACGATCCGCTCCGCCTCCGACGTGACTCGCAGCAAGATCTCCCAATCCGACATCGAGTCTTCCAACTGTGGCAGTTTCTTCGCGGCGTACCCGCCTTCGATTAGCACCGCACGCCCACCGTAGGGCAGTTGTTCCAGCAACAGCGGCAGCCAGCGCGGAGAGTGTATGACGCCGAAAGGAGTCCTGGCGTTCATCGTAGTGACCTGGGCCTCAAATGCCTGAGCAAAGCACGACAATGCTTCCAGGGCTCCCGACTCAACCTTGTCGCCAGCCCGCAACAGCAACACGTGAGACGCCTCCGGACGCACAACGGCTTCGCGCCAAGGGGTGACGCATGCCCGATCCTGCTCCCGGCGCACCAGGCCAAACGCTGCGAGGGTACGTTCCTCATCCTCGTCGCTGCCCGGGCTAATGAAGACATCGACCGCTGTCATCGGTTCTTCCCAGCCATTGTCCCGATAATCCGGCGGGTTCCACGGATCGGCATGGCCACCCGCCGCGACAGCCTACCCAGCACGGGATGCCCCTTGCGTGCGGTCGACGCTTCCGACGACGTCGCCGCCTGCAACTCATCTTGGGCCCTGTCCGCTCGAAGCGTCTCCTCCCGCACCCGCGTCGCCTGTTCCTGCAGCAACTGGTCCCGCAAGCGGATACCCGCGCTCAACATTGTCACCAGCGCTCGATACTCCTCAATCTCCTGCTTGAGGCCCTGTACTTCGGCGCTTTCTGCCCGGGCTGCGAGCGCCTGACGAAACATGCGGTCGGCTGTGCGCAGGTCGGTATGGGGGTCGACAGGCGTTGAGTCGGTCATGAACGCCAGCATACGGCGACGCGCCACGACCGTCAGCACAAGACGGTGCCGGTAGCATGAGTCCCATGCGGATCGCCCAGGTGTCAGGACACTATCCTCCGAATTTCGTTTCCGGCGGCACCCTCGTGCCGCAGCGGGTCGCCCTCGCCGCGCATAGAGCCGGACACGAGTCCTACGTTTACGCGGGGTACCTCGATGAGAACCGCCGTCCGCTGGAGACTTGGGACGAGGATGTTGAAGGCGTACACGTCACCTGGCTGGTGACGACCCCATGGACGGCCTGGGACGATGAACGCAACTGGGACAATCCTGAGGCGACTGCCGCTTTCCGAACATGGCTTGACCGAGTTCGTCCCCAAGTGGTCCACTTTCACTCGATTCAGACTCTGGGTGTCGGACTCGTGGAGGCCGCCCACAATGCCGGTGCCCGCGTGGTGCTGACCATGCACGACTTCTGGTGGTTCTGCTCCCACCAGTTCCTGGTTAACGAGGACATGCGCCCGACTTCGCTGGTCGCCGATCTGGGAGCGTGCGACTGTGAGACCGGCGGACCAGCCCTTCGGGAACGCTCTGCACGCATGCGCCGCGCGCTGGACGCCGTCGATGTGGTACTCGCACCATCCGCCAGCGCTGCCCGCGTTTATGCCGCCAACGGCGTGGACGCTTCCATTCTGCGTGTAGATGAGAACGGGCTACCGGATGAGCAGCTCGCCACACTCACCCGGACGGCGGCGCTCCGCCCACGCGAAGCGGCCGGCCCTCTACGCCTTATGTACGCCGGTGGTGCCCAGGCGATGAAGGGCTTCGATGTTCTGGTGGACGCATGCCGCAGACTCGAAGATGTCTCCGAGCTCGTCCTTGACGCTTATGGCACGCACGAAGCACATGTTCGGAATCTTCCCGCCTGGGTCAGACTCGAGCCCGCCTTTGCCCCGGAGGAGTTGCCGACGGTACTGGCAAAGCACGACTTCCTTGTACTGCCCTCTGTCATGCGTGAGTCCCACTCGATTCTGACTCGCGAGGCTCTCGCCGCGGGCCTGGGTGTGGTGTGTACGGATACGCTCGGCCCTGAGGAGGCGGTGGAGGATGGTTTCAACGGACTGATCATTCCGGCGGGCAACCCCGAGGCCTTAGCCAATGCCCTGAGGGAACTCGCCTCCGATCCCAGCACCGCCAGGTCAATGACGGGCCGGGGGGCGTCCTCACCTATCCGCACTTTCTCCGATCAGGCGGCCGGCATTCTCAAGCTTTACGAAGATCTAGTCGACGGCCCGTCGGCGCCCTCGGCACAAGCGGACTCACAGGCCGCAGTGCGCGATGCCCAACGCAGTCTCTTGCACCGGATCCTGTTCATTGTCGGTATCTCTGGCGCCCCGCTGCGGTACCGGGTGCACTTGCCCGCCGAGGCGCTACGAATACGCGGATACCACACTGACGTCCGTCACTACCGTGATCCGGAGCTCACCGAGATCGCCGGCAAGGCGGACGCCGTCGTTCTCTACCGAGTTCCTGCCACCAATCAGATATTGGAGCTCATCAACAGTATCAAGGACTCGGACCGGACCGTGCCGATTCTATTCGACGTCGATGATCTTATTTTCGATCCGTCGCTACGTGGCACGCTAGATAACCTTGATGGACTCTCCGATGCGGAGGCAGATCTGTGGTGGCACGGTGTCGAGCGCTATCGCACCACACTAGAGAACTCTGACGCTTATATTGGATCGACACAAGTTCTGTGCGACCGGGCGAACGAGCTGACAGGACTGCCCGCATACCGCTTCGCCAACGGCGTCGGGAGAATATTGGCCCGCGCCTCCGACGCAGCTGTCGCCTCTCCCCGCACCCCTGGACCCCCGCGTATTGGGTATTTCTCGGGCACCACTACGCACGACGCCGACTGGGCGAGCATTGAGTCCACAGTCACCGCGGTCATGGAACGACACCAAGACGTGGTCCTGGTTCTCGGCGGCCACATTCAGCCCACCACTGCCCTGCAGCGCTTCGGAGACCGCGTGCAGCGTCTCCCCTTCCTTGACTGGCAAGAGTTGCCGCGGGCCCTGCGCGATACCGATATCTGTCTGGCGCCACTGACCGGAGACTCCGTTTTCAACGAGTCCAAATCAGCCATTAAGTGGCTGGAGGCAGCCCTGGTCGAGACTCCCACGATCGCCTCGCCAACTCAACCCTTCCGTGAGGCCATCGACGATGGACGGACCGGTTACCTCGCTAAAACGCCTCAAGAGTGGGAGCGTGCGCTCGAGACTCTGCTCGAAAGTCCCAGAGCACGCGCGCGCGTGGGCGCCCATGCGCGCCGGGAAGCACTGCTTAACTATTCCCCGTACCTCCAAGCCGTGGTCTACGAGAACATCCTCATCGACGTCGCACTTGCCGTACGCGAGCACGGACACCGCGCGCACAGCGGGTGGAAGGACGTCGCCGACGATGAGCCTTTCTCCAGTGTGGACGCGCGGGTCGATGCCTACGTCGCTGTACCGGTCCCTGACGCGCCACCTGTATCACGAACCCACCGCATGCTGCTCAAGACGCAGGATCTGTTCCAGCGTGAAGGTGCTGTGGCCGTCGTCAAGCGTGCCGTGCGCGTCATCAGACGCACGGTCGCTAAGCGTTGAAGCCCCGCCAGCCGTCAAAAGGGAGCCGGGCCGCCCCTGTCGCGCAGCCCGTCCACGATGCCACGACTCATTGCGCGCAGACGCTCACGGCGTCTGTCGGCAATGAGTGCGTTGAAGGCAATGTACTTCAACATCCACACCAAGTAGCCGACCCTCCAGGCAACGGGCATGAGGCCGGACCGTATCAGCGCGATCGTGTTTCGCATCAGGTAGTAACCGCGTATCGGCCCGTGAACATGGACGGGCTGTGCTCGCCCCGGCAGCTGAACCGTCTCATCTCCGAGAGAATGATTCATGACCGTTCCGGTAGCCACTAGCAGGGCATAGCCCGCCTTGCGGGCGCGCAGGCCCCACTCGAGATCCACGTGGTCAATGAACATGGCCTCATTCATTCCCCCGACCTCTGCTAAGACGTCCAGATCAATCAGGCAGCCGGAGGCCAGCAAGAAGGCGGCAGATAGCCGGGGAGATCGCAACTCGTCGACCGTGGCCCGCCGGGGCCCCCAGCGCCGAGCAACGTAGACCAACTGGTCACCGCCCGGCTTGTTCTCTCGAATCAACGGACCCACAGCCGCTACTCGGCCGTGGTCGCCCTGGGCTAGCGCCTCGCGGAGCTTTGCAATCATTCCGTCGGACGGTGCGGAGTCGTCGTCGAACAGCACCACGAAACGTGCGCCCCGCGCACGCACGACCGATATACCGCGATTCTGAGCCGTGGCCACGCCCGTGTTAGCCCCCTGCTCAACCAAGACAGCTCCCACGGCGTGACACAGCGAGCGTATACCTGAGGAACCGGACAGTTCGTCCGTGTCAGAGCCGTTGTCTACTACGACGACGCCCTCACACTGTTCAGTAAGTGACTCAAGCAGTCCCCGAAGTTCCTGCCCCGGGTGATAGCTGACAACAACGGCCCAGACGCCGGCGACCGCGCTCATGATACCGACAAGGCCCCCATACCCATGGCGTCGAGCACGCTGAGCACCGCAATCAACGTCCCTCCTAACGCGGTGAGCGCCTGAGTCGTACGCGACCTGTTTCGGAGTGCAACGGCCAAACACAGAGCCGTCAGCGCAACAAGCGAGAGTCCATATCGAGGAAAGACAGTAGCGAAATAGGCGTTCTCGCGGAGCCATTCTTGGACCTCGACGAACATCACCACCATAAACGGGCCGAGCAACCCTACCCAACCCAATTTACGTTCAGGACCGCTCAGCACCAGCACAGCCATGAACGGCGCAGCGGTCAGCAGCAGCGCAGCGATCCCCTGGGTAAAGCTGCCAAGATAGGTAACCGTTTGTGCAGGTTCCCAGAAGCCGGACCACCCGAAGACGCTCGTACCGGTTGCCAGCCAGTGCAGGAACGGCAGCTCGCCGCTCTCCAGCACCACTGTGTTGACACCGAGCACCGGATTCTGCCAGCCCGCGGGGGTGTGCGCGGAGGTGTACGCGTTCCAAGTCAGCGTCCCAATTCCGACACCCACGACGGCCCCGAGCGCGGTAAAGCCACAACGCCATCCGTCAGCACGGTGCCGCAGCAACCGGTAAAGACCAGTAACCCCCAACACAACCGCAACCACTAACACGGCCGCACACGCGATGGTCTTAACCAGAGCTGAGAGCAGACCGACGAGCAGCGCAATATGCCAGCCGTGCTTCTCGTCTCTGGCCTCACGCTTCAGCACCCACGCAGCGCCGACACCGACCAACAGGAATGGCGCGTCCGTGGACACGGTACTAGACGTCAACGCGAACGCTGACATTCCGAATAGAAGGGCGCAGCAACCGAAAGCAACCGCAGCTGGTACGCCCCAGCGACGCATGATCGCATACAGGCAGACCAAGCCGACGGCGAAAATGACAGCGCACGCCAACCGCATCAGAACGACCGCATCAAAGGAGGTCAGCATCATCCCGACACGGGTCATCATTCCCACAACAGCGAAGAACAACGGTGGTTGCCAAGCGTTGTAGTTCTCCGTGATGATGTCGAATTCTGCGCGGTCCGTCGTACCGCACGCGGGCAGAGAATCGCCGACATTTTCCTGCCCTCTGCAAGCCCACTGGTTCAAGGCGAAATCTGTGAGCTCATCCCCACGATGTGGAAGCTCGCCGTGCATAACCCGCCAGACGTAATCAATGTGACTGATCTCGTCGATCGGACTGACCTGGGGTGCACGGAAAATAGTGACGGCCGAGGCCACCAACGAAGTAACCAACAGAATGGCGGCAATCAATAAGTCCACCCGACGCCGGCGTATCCATACGAAGACGCGCCGCATCCCCACGGTTCCCGCTTTCGTAATCACTTCAGCTGCTACCGCCCTCGCCGGCCGCTGCGCGCCAACCGCATCTTGGTCTTCGAAATGACGCCGGACACGCCACTAGTACGCATCACCCGCACCGCGCTACGCAGCGCGATACCCGCCTTCGTCATCACCGGGAGCCCCGACTCGCCGGGGTACCCTCCGCCCGTTGTCAACCGGGCCGCATCGGCCGCACGCCTTGGAGCCGCACAATAGTCTAACAGCGGCGTCAGCGACCGCGACCATGTATACCGCTCAGCCACTCGTGCTACGTTGTCCCGAATCTGCTGCGCACGCCCCGCATCATTCAAAATATCGAGGATTCCCGCGGCGAGGGCCGCATCGTCGCACTCGGAGACGACCACTCCCAGATCCTCCGCCGCCACCAAATCGCCGAAGGAATCGCCCGCCGTACAGGCTATCGGAAGCCCCGCCCACAAATAATCCAGGATCCGGGTGCGGAAGGAGAACGACGTCTCCACATGGTCGAAGTGGGTGGAAATACCAACATCGGCATCCTTGAGATAATTTACACGATCCTCGTAGACAACCCAATCTTCATGAAAGAACACCGTAGTCCCAGTGAGTCCGAGTTCATCCGCAAGCGCACGCGTGCGCACCGCCATCGTCATCTCAGGGACATCAGGATTCGGATGCTTCATCCCTAGGAAGAATAGCCGCACATTCGGAATCGTGTCACGAACACGCACCACCGCGCGTATCGTCGTGAGCGGGTCGAACCAATTGTAGACGCCGCCTCCCCACAGGATGACCGGGTCGTCCTCACCGATCCCCGGGATCACGCCCTTAATCGCGTGCCGAGACTGGATGGCAGGACTATCAGAAGTACCGAACGGAACGACGCCTAAAAGCGAGCGAAGCGACGGGTCCGCATCATAGGTCTCCGGATTAACACGACCAGCCAAAGCCAAGTGACCGATCCACAGATCGCGCTGTTTTTCTGAGGCACAGATAAAGTAGTCACCGCGCACCGACTGCGCGGAAAGCTCCCGCAACGCGTTGGCCAGTGCGGCGTGGCGCTCGGGCAACGGCTTGTACTTCTCAACCTCCAACGATTCCAGTTGGAACGGATCGTAGAGATCCACGACTAAACATTGAGGCACGTCTTTCAGCCACGGAAACGTCGCGGCGACGAAGCCTTGGATGATCACTACATCAGCGCCTTCGACTTCGGCACGGAAGCTCTCTACGCTGACCTGAGCAGTTCCAAATCGAACGTCGCTTCGTTCACACTTACCGAATGTGACTAAGCGGACGCGGTGACCACGCTCGGCCAAATGAGAGGAGATTTCCCACGCGCGGATAGCAGGGCCCGCCATACGTTGTGTCAATGCATCTAATGTAACAACGAGGACTCGCGGCAAGGACGTGCGCGCGGGCGTGGCGATCGTGTTCATTCATGTACCTCCGCTGGCCAACTCCAGCGCCCGTCCATAATTAGCGGGCCACCCGACTCAAATGGTATTCCGCGCGCAACGTACAGCCGCGCACTGTCCCGTAGATAGTCGTACACGTGCAGCGTGGACGTGTCAACAATTGAGCCGTGAATAATATACTGGCCGGGTTGCAGAGGCAATCGCGGAACAGTCAGGTCCACGCTGCCCCTCCCCTCAAGATACGGGACGTCGAACTCGAGGTCGCGAGTATTATTGCCCCAGAGATAAACTCCGTCACTCGTCTCCATCGCGAATCCGAAATGTGGATGTTCGATCCGGGTCTCGGCATTGTAGTGCAGGCGCATAATGACCTCATCACCTGTGCACACGTGCCCCCCGGTAGGCGTTCCGTGGCGGTCGAGCAGTTCTACTTGTTCGACACGCGCTTCACCGCTTCCCCAGCGAACGCGTCCGTTAGCATCAACACGGACGTTGGCACGTGTCGAGTCTGCGTACTTCTCCAGAACCACCTTCGCCTCCCCCTCATCCTGAATCCGACCATGAGCCAGCCATGCCGCGCGGTCGGCCATTGCACGGATCTGAGGCATCGAATGTGACACCAGAACCACGGTACGCCCGTCACGGCGGAACTCGGCGAACTTCTCCCCACACTTCTCCTGAAATGCGGCATCGCCAACCGCAAGGATCTCGTCTACCAACAGGATTTCCGGTTCCGTGTGGATGGCCACAGAGAATCCGAGGCGCACATACATCCCCGACGAGTAGTTCTTTACCGGTTGATCAATGAACTCCTCAACGCCCGAAAAGTCCACAATCTCATCAAACTTGGCATCCACCTCCTTTTTACTCATCCCTAGGATGGAACCGTTTAAGTAGACATTGTCGCGACCGGAGAGCTCCGGGTGAAATCCAGATCCCACCTCCAACATCGCCGCCATCCGGCCCCGCGTGGTGATGGTGCCGCCATCTGGCACAAGTATCTTGGCCAAACACTTCAATAGGGTTGACTTACCTGAACCGTTGTCCCCCACGAGCGCGTAGGTGGACCCCTGGGGAATCTCCAAGTCAACATCCCGCAGCGCCCAGAAGTCTTCATAAACCGAGCGCCTGCGCCTGAGTATGGCCGCCTTCAGCGTTTGATTCCGTTCCTTGTAGATGCGAAAGCGCTTGGAGACACCATTGACCGAAATAGCCGCATTCGGGGTCAAGATTCAGAGCACCTCCGCAAGTCGTGGCTGGTGCCGATCAAACAGCCTCCAGCCGATGAGGAACACAGAGACCGACAGTACCACCACAATGCCGATGGTGGACGGATCGGGGAGCCTGTTGTCGTACAAGAGGTTCCGAAACGCCATAATGTAGTAGTAGAAGGGATTGAGCTTATAAAGCTCCATTACAGTAACCCCCAGGAACGGGCCGATCTTGTCCGACTGCGCAGCGACCATCGACGCTGGATACACTATCGGGTTCGCATAGAACCACAACTGAAAGAGGATTCCGACCAGATACTGCGTGTCTCGGAAGTACACGTTCGCCATGGACATCATCATGGCCGCACCGGTTGCAAAAAGTGCAAGTAGACCCATTAAGAGCAGCGTCGGCACAATCCATAACCATGGACGCCCGCCCAGTATCGCTATCGCAACCACGAGCACGGCCATCTCCATAGCCCAGTTGTACAGCCATGACAACGAGTTTGATACCAGGAGCGCCGACCTGGGGAAATATACTTTCTTAATTAGGTTCTCGTTACCGACGAGCGCGCCCATGCCACCATTCACCACGTTGGTGAAGAATGACCATGGGAGAATGCCGCACATCAGCCACAAGGCGAATATGTTCAGCCCCGAGGGATCGCCGGCGTCAGGCTGCACACGGATGACGAATTGGAAGACGAATGAGTATATCACCATCTGAGCGAGCGGGTTGGCCAATGACCAGAGTTGTCCGAGTGCTGTGCGCTTGTACTTTCCCTTCACCTCCCTCATCGTGAGGTTATACAAGAGCTCACGCGACTCGCTCAAGTCGGCGAAGATCGCCACGTCGTACCTCCGATCGGTCTCCGGGCCCGTCAAGGACCAACGGTTGGACCGACACTACCGCATCCGACCGCCCACCTCTCCGCCACCAGGGAGTCAGCGGACAACACCGAGTGTGTCGGTTCCGTTGCCGTCCCAGTCTCCCACTATTGCTTCGTCCCCGGTGCGGCCATAGACCACAACCCGGTCGGCGCTGCCGCTGGTGATTGAGTTCTTGATGTGGTAAGTGGCGCCGCGGCGCACCGCCAGCGTGTCCTTGCCGTCACCGTTCCAGTCTCCGACCAGCACCTGGTCACCTGCCCGACCATATACGACCACCTTGTCGGCACTGCCCGCATTCATCGAGTTCTTGAAATAGAAAGTCGAGCCGCGGCGCACCGCCAACGTGTCGGTACCGTTGCCGTCCCAGTCGCCGACCAGTACCTCATCCCCAGCTCGGCCGTACGCAAAGGTGCGCAACGAGTCACCGCTGGTGTTCGAGTTGCGGAAGCCGAACAGCGTGCCGTCACGCCGAGCCGTGGTGTCCACACCATCACCGTTCCAGTCGCCCGCCAGGATCGTCGATGTTGATGCTCCGTAGTAGAAGACCACGCTCGCAGTGCCCGACCACCCGTTGTTGAGGTGGATTTGGCGGGAGTTCGACGCCTTCGTGTTAGAGCTACCGCCCATGGCGTTGATCTGACTCTGCGCGGTCGAGCGGATCTGGCCCAGCTTGGAGTATCCGACGTCGCCGGGGCAGGTGGTGTAGCCGACGTCGCGGTGCCCGGAGATGACGGGCAGGGAGATGGTTTGTCCAGCCTTGTACTTCTCCGTGGACTTGAAGGTGAAGTTGGAGGAGCCGGTGGCGCTGGTGACCCCGGCCCGCTTCAGGAACCAGCCGGCCATCTTGCCGACATTGGTCAACTGGGTGGAGGAGGGGGACACGCTGGTGTAGGTGCCCATCATGGAGATGCCCATGGTGCCGGTGTTGGCGCCGTAGGCGTGACCACCCACCACCATCTTGCCGGCCGCGGCACTGGTGGAGCCGTAGCGGCCCTCGAACACCTGGCCGTACTTGTCCACCAGGAAGTTGTAACCGATGTCGCCCCAGCCGAGGGTGACCGCGTGGTAGTAGTAGATGCCGTTCACGATGGAGGCGGACTGGCTTGAGGTGTAGCTGTTGGTACCGGCGGTGTGGTGGACGATGACATGATCGGCCGTCACGTATGACGGCGTCCAGGTCATATAGGAGGAGTTGGCGCCCCACTCCGCGCGCGTGATCACGGGCACCGGCAGGCTGCCCGCGGTGGTGGCTGCCGCCAGCGCAGCGGGCAGGTTCGGGCTAATGGAAGTCCCGCCGCTCGTGCCGGTCGAGGCCGCAGCGGACTCGGTGGTTGCGGTTGCAGCCTCGGTAGGCTCCGGCTCCCCCTCCTGTGGGGCCGCATCATCCGCCGCCTGCGTTACCACGTCGGTGGGTGCAGTCAGGCCGCTCGTCAGGTTGTCCTCCGCCTCCTCGGGCGTGGCCACCGCGGTGGGCTCGGCGTCCACGGAGTCAAGGTTCTCGGGCTCGAGTACCTCCTCGCCAACGGGCTGGCCGGGGATCAGCGCCAGCTGGAGATCTGCGGGTAGGTCGGCCGCATCGCCGATGACGCTGGCCTGCACGGCGTCCGCACCGCCGGTGACGAACTCCTCCGTGCCGGCAACACCGACGGAGTCGTCCCGGCCGGCCCCCGATGCCTCATTCAAGTACCACTCGGACCAGACGCCGTTCTCCCGCACGCGCAGGTAGACGTCCAGGCCGTCGGGCAGCTCGTCGGCGCCGGTCCAGGTAAATCCGGCGACCAGGAAGTCGTCTACCTCAAGCGGTTCGGTAAGCAGGAGGGCGTCCGCCTCCGGGTCCACGCCGCCGGCGGAGGCCGCCCGAGCCACCGTTGCCAGGCGCTCGTTGAGTCCGGGGGCGACACCGGTACCGCCGCTCGTGCCGGCCGACGTCGTCTCCTCAAGTCCAGCCTCGGCTACCTCGGTTGCCTCACCGGTGGAGGTGGTCAGTTCAAGCAGTTGCACGGGTGCGGCCGTCTCGGCAGTATCGGCGACCGCCGTCGTGGCGGGCATGAGTCCGGCCGCGAGCAGCGGGACCACTGCGGCCATTCCGAGAAGTCGTGGGGCTCTCATGAGGATCCTTTCGCCATCGCCACCAAACCCATGAGTCACATGTGCACATTGGGGCGTATGTGACTCGCGTGAATCATGAGGCACTTTACCCGTCACATCTTGTCATTCCGCCGCGTTGTGCTTCACGCCATAATGCCACCGATGTAATTACGGGCGCGTGGTTATCGATATACTCGCTGCATCTCGCTGGTTGCGCCCTGAAGCACGACTAAGGTTGCAGAACTATTTCACCCCGACGCGTCTCCGAGGGAGATCGCTCATGTTCGGATCCCTTTGCCGGACTGCGCACAACTGTCGACCTGCGGACTTATGGCATGATGGCAACGTTCGAATGCCTTCTAGCAGCGCAGGGGGAGCACTCCATGCACGTCCTCATCACCGGCGGCGCCGGGTTCATCGGCGCCAACTTCGTCCACCAGACCCTGGTGCGTCACCCCGACGCGACGGTGACGGTGCTCGACAAGCTCACCTACGCCGGCAACCGTGGCTCCCTGGAGGATCTGGGCGACCGTATCAACCTGGTGGTCGGGGACATCGCCGACGCAGACACGGCGGACCCACTGGTGGCCGACGCCGACGTGGTGGTCCACTTCGCCGCCGAGTCTCACAACGACAACTCGCTGCGTGACCCCTCCCCCTTCATCCGCACCAACCTGGTGGGCACCTTCACCCTGCTGGAAGCGGTGCGCCGCCACGGGGGGCGCTTCCACCACGTGTCCACCGACGAGGTCTACGGCGACCTCGAGCTTGACGACCCGGCCAAGTTCACTCCCGACACCCCCTACAACCCCTCCTCCCCCTACTCCTCCTCCAAGGCCGGCAGTGACCTGCTGGTGCGCGCCTGGGTGCGTTCCTTCGGGGTGGAGGCGACCATCTCCAACTGCTCGAACAACTACGGGCCCTATCAGCACATCGAGAAATTCATTCCTCGCCAGATCACCAACCTGATCGACGGCGTGCGCCCCAAGCTGTACGGCGCGGGCGAAAACGTGCGCGACTGGATTCACGTGCTGGATCACAACAACGCCGTGTGGGACATCATTGAGAAGGGCCGCATCGGCGAGACCTATCTGATCGGTGCCAACGGGGAGAAGAGCAACAAGGAGGTCGTCGAGCTCATCCTCGAGCTCATGGGACACGACCCCAGCGACTACGAGCACGTGAACGACCGCCCCGGCCACGACATGCGCTATGCGATCGACAACTCCAAGCTCGTCACCGAGCTCGGCTGGGCCCCGCAATACACGGACTTCCGCTCCGGCCTGCAGGCCACCATCGACTGGTACCGGGACAACGAGTCCTGGTGGCGCCCGCTGAAGGCGGAGGTCGAGGCCAAGTACGCCGCCCAGGGACAGTGAGCCACCCCCGCAGCGCCCGACCGGAAAGGTTGGGCGCTGCGGTTCCTATTGGCCGTCGCAGGCGGTGATGCGCCATAGCGTCGCGGTATCCAACTGCGCGACGAGTTCGAACCCATGCGTGACGTCAACGTCTCTGTAGCCGGGGAACTCGTTGCTCGCCTTCTCTTCATCCAGAGTGGTGTCATCGTAGTACATGGGTTCGCCGCCGTTTCGGTTGATGATTTCACAGACGCGGGGATCGCTGTTGATTTCGTTGAAGTGAACGGCCAGATATTCCTGCGCAGAGGGAAGGCTACGGGAAGTATCAATGCGCACAAAGGCATTGCCGGCGGAGAGCACAGGCACCAGTGCAGCACCGGAGGAAGGCACACCGTAGACGACGGCATCATCCAAGGTGCCGGGCGGAAGCGCTTCCAGTGTGGATCTCTCTTCGGAACTGATCCACGAAGGGTGAACCAGGGCCGTCTCGTCGTACCCGCGGCGGGTCCAGAAGTCAAAACGTTCGACACCCGGAATAGCCACGAACATGACAAGGATGCATGCCATGACGGCGCCGAGCATCCGGCGAGTGATTGGCATACGTGCATGCTTGCCTGTCCTACGTGCGCCCGCACACGTTTCAAGGGCGATAGCAGCAAGGCATCCGGATAGCAGCGCCAGCGTTGCCAGATACCGGTTGTTGTCGCCCCACCATCCGCCGGTCAGCGCCCACCACGGTCCTTCAGGCAATGCGGTTATCACGCTGAGAACGACCGTGCTCCCCCACACGGCCGGAAGCATGAGCCTACGGGAGTGCAGTAGTATCACCACGCCGGTTAGGGCAAGCAGGACCAACAACACGTTGTCCCAGATGGAGCCGTCAATGGGATCAAGCCACAGAGTTTGCTTTACCACAGTCTCCAGCGGACGGACGCTATGGTTGTACGCGCCCATAACCCGCAACTGCGGAATGGCCATCATAGTGCTCAGAGGCAACGCCACCATGGCCACCGCCAGGACGCTCCGGCGCAGCGCGGAACCGGACGACAACGGCGAACCGACCAGCCACACAGCACCCGCAAACAGCATGACGATGATCAACCACTGCCCCGCTCCGGCGTGCGCCATCGTCGTCCCTCCAACGGCTACGGCACCAACACCGAGTGCCAGCCGGGTGGAGCGCAGCCGGATGACGACCAGCATCGCCGCCGCAGCACTGAGGGCGATGGCTATCGCCCAGGCCGCAGCAACCTGTGCGTTGAAGGTGACCATGAATCCCGGGAGCCAAATACTGGCACACCCCAGTGCCGGGGCGACTAGAGTTGCAATACCTCCGCCTCCGGCTGCGCGCGTCAGGCACACGAGGGCGAAAGGCACGACCATTGCGCATACCAGAACCAGCATGATGTTGAAAGCGGCCGGGGTTGACACCACCGGGCGCAGCAGCGACGCCAATGTGTGCCACGTATTTGGGTAGTACTGGCCACCGTTAAGTGACTTCGCCGCCGAGAACATCGACGCGTTCCCACTCCGGTAAGTCTCCTCAATGAGGTTGAGATGGAACATTGCGTCGTGGTTTTGGAGCAGAGCATCCGCTGATCTAGACACGCTGGTCAGCACGATCAACTGGAGCGTTGCCGCCATGGCGATCCCACCGACGGCAAACAGCGCCGGGACCCAGCTACTGCGGATGGACGGATCAACGGCCGCGTGCCGTCGTCCCAATAGACGTCTGCGTCCGTACTGGACGAGGCAGCCGGTTACGGCACATCCAATGAGCACAGTCCACCCGCTGATCGGAGTCCAGGGGATCCCCAACGGTTTCATTACCGTGCTCACTGTCCCAACAATGAACACAGTGGCTGCCGGCCCTGCCGGGAGAGCAACCCTGCCAGGTGCTCCGACAGCTCTTAGAAGCAGAGCACCTGGCGCCACCACGGTGATAAACAAAAGGGCCGCGAGCAGCACGGCCACTGTCCAGGATGTTCCCACGACGCGTCACGACCTTTTGAACGACGAGACACGAGAGGCCGATGACGTGGCGGTATCACTTCCTGGCGCATCACCTTCACAGCCGGTGATGCGCCAGATCTGCGCCGCGCCCTCCGAGTCCACCAGTTCGAGCCCGGTGTCAGGAACCTGCGCCAGCGGGGCGTCCCAGCGAAGCGGGGCCGCACCGGTCACGGATCCGGAAGCCGTCGCGTCGGTATTGATGAAGAAGAACTCGGCGCCAAGTTCGTCAAGCACCTCGCATGTGTGGTGGTCCAACTCGGGCCAAGCCTCAAGCAATTCCGCTTGGGGCGTGTTCTTCGTGGGGGCCGCCCGCATCGGGTAGGCCACGTGCACACCTCCCAGCGACCACAGGTAGGCGCCGCCCAATGACGGTGCGCCAACCACGACGGCGTCGTCCGGCAGCACCGCTGTCGCCCGTTCAAACAGGGAGATCTCGTCGGGGGTGACCAGGGTGCCGTACTGGATGCGTTTCGGATCGTAGATCGAGGCGACGAGTGCACGCTCCAACGGTATCCGCGTCAACACCGGCACCGTCGCCAGCAGCACCAGTGCGACCGCGCCCGCCCGTCGCCACTGCGCTGTGCGCTGTTGGAGCAACCGGGCCGCCAGGGCCTGCACCGCGCCACTGGCCAGGACCAGTGCCGGCAGCAGCACCAATGGGGCGATACGTGCCTTCTGCAGGTACCAGGGTGAACCGAGCTGACGACCCGCCCACTGCGGTCCCCCGACCATCACGACGAGTGCCAGCGCCAGTAGCCACGCCGCCAGCCAGGGGCGCAGCCGCCGATCGCGCCGTCCCTTCCAGGCACCCACGATCACGAGTGCACCGAAGACCGCGCCCGTGGGGATCAGGGCGCCGGCGTAGGAGCCGTACATGGGTAGGTCTGCCAGCGCCTGCAACAGCGTGCCCGCAGCGCCCGCCGGCCCGCCGGCCGGGCGCCGGTAGCCCATGACGGAGGCCAGCGAACTGCGCAGCAGCCAGGCAGCGGCCGCCAGTATCAGCACGCCGACCGCTCCCCCGCCGAGCAACCACGCCCGTGCCCGTCCGTGTAGGTGACGCAGCCTGCCAAGCGCACCCGCTGCGAACGGAAGTCCTAGCACCATCAGATTGAACAATCCGGTGCCGTGTGCGGCCATCACGCCACCGCAGGCGCCTACGAGCAGCAGCCAAGCCACCGCCCGCCGGCGCGGCGACTGGGCGGTATCGATGCGCAGCACCTCCATGACCACCATCACCCCCGGCAGGCCCAGCACGCTGAGCGCATAGGGCCACACCGCCAGCGCGGTCATGGGCAGCAGGGCGAAGGCCACCAGCCCCGCTGACAGGGCGACGGTAATCGCTACCGCGATCGCCCGGAGGCGATCACGGTCGAGCTGCGCGCCGGGCACACCCCCCGTGCCGGGCATGGGGCCCATGCCCGCGCCGACCAGCTGGATGAGCATGCCGCAGGCGGTCAGCGGCCAGATAAGGGCGAGGACCGCCAGAACGGCGGCGTTGGTTGCAGCCACCGCGCTGCCGGGAGCCAGGGCGACGAGCCCGTGCCAGACCGTGGGGTAGTAGACCGCCCGGCCGCCATACAGGTCGGCGAGGCCGCCGAGCATGGAGGCATTGCCGCCTTCCCGAATTGTGGCCACGGCACTCAGGTGGAAGACGGCGTCGAAGGCCTGGGCCGGGTAGTCCGCACCAGGCAGGGTAGTGAGAAAAACCAGCGCCGGTACGGCCACGGCCACAGCCAGGCCGCTCCCCAGGATCACGCGGTCCGCCCGGGAAGCGCCAAGCCGTCGGCCCACAGCCTCACCGCGGCCGGCGAGCAGGCGCGCCACCACGGCGACCAGCGCAGTCAGGGCGGCGATGAATCCCCACCCCCACGGGCACCAGGGCGCGCCTACAACCTGGGCAAGGATCTCTGCCGTCCCGGCGATCGCACAGCCGAGTGCCGGGGCGAGTGCCAGGGCCGCCGACGCATTCAGCCGGGCGGCCCGGGCCACGACCCAGCCGGGCAGCAGCAGGATGAGCGCGACGACGGCCACCCCGGGCAGAAGGGCCGGGGAACTGGACGCCGCGCTCGCCGTCATGCTCAAGCTCGCATACATCGGCACCATGAAACCAGATGCACCGAGTGCCACGCCGACTTACTGGTCCCAGCCACAGGCACTGATCAACCACAGTGTGTGGTCGCCGTCGGTCGCCACCCGCATCAACGCCTCGCGCGGCAGCTCGTCGAGCTGGTTGGGCCAGCGTGGCGTCTCCGCACCGCCGGGGGCGCCGCCCTCGGTGGGGTCGTCGTCGGTGTAGTAGTAGTGGGCACCCAGCCGGTCCAGGGCGGCGCACACCTGCGGATCGTCAAAGATCTCGTCCGCGTGCCGAGCCACGATGCGGCGGTCCGCTTCGGCATAGCGGCGCAGGGTCGGGTAAACCACGTCGGTGCCGGTCAGTGACCAGTAGTAGGCCGAACCATTGGTGGGCTGACCGAGCACCACCGCGTCCTCGGGTAGCAGGTCCGCGGACGCGCGGATGAAGTCGATCTCCTCCTCGGACAGCATCATCGGCCAGCGGCTGATCGTCGGCTGGTAGGAGAAGGCGATTACGTAGTGGTGAAAGCCCGAGCGGGCGACCGCGGCGCCGCCAAGGGCGACCGTACTCACGGCGAGCAGCGCCGCCGCCGCGCGCAATCCCCAGTCGGCACGGTTCGGCTGCGGGGAGGCGAGCAGCGCCGCGCGGCGCCCCCGCGCCGAGTCCCCTAGCCCCTCCAGCGCGGTCACCGCCAGCACCAGGACGGCGATCTCGAACAGCGGCATGATCCGGGCGCGCTGCAAATACCAGGGCGAGGCGAACACGCGCAGCGGACCATCCGTGTACACGGAGGCGACCATCAGCAGCACGGCGAGCACAGCGGTGAGGATCGCCCAGCGATGCTGGCGTCGAACCACGGAGACGACCACTCCGACGGCCGCGACCACGGTCAGGCTGGCCCCGCCCCAGCCGCCGTCGCGGATGGCCCGGGTCATGGCCGAGTCGTGGAAGGCCTCACGCAGCACCGCCATCGCATTCGCACTCGGCCGGTGGTAGGTGAACAGCATCCGCAGCTGGTCCCAGAAGCCAATCACGCCCAGGGCCACCGCCAGCACAACCAGGCCGGCCAGGGCCATGATGATCATCCGCTGGCGGTTTCCGGTGCGCCAGCGCTGCGTGATCGCCACCAGCCCCACCACCAGCAGCGCGGGCACGCCGATAACCGCCAGGTTGAACGCGGAGGCGCCGTGCACCGCCACCAGTCCCAGGCAGGCGAAGCCGGCGGCCAGCCAACCACCGACCCGGGAGGCGGCCGCACGGCGCGCACCGTGACGGGGTCTTGCCGCCATGACCAGCGACACCGCCCCGGGCAGCAGGCACACCGCCCACCCGTAGGGCCACAGGATCGACATGAGCACGAAGGGGCCGGTGGCGATGGTGGAGGCGACGATGCCGGTCAGCAGCGGCAAGGCGTCTCGGATGCGCCGCGAGGGCGCGCTGAACAGGGCAGACAGCAGGGAGGCGCAGCCCAGCGGCCAGACCACGGCGAGCCCGACCAGCACGGTGAGGTTGGCGGACACCGCAACGGGCGCGGGCACGATCGCGGTCAGGGCGTGCCAACCGGTCGGGTAGTAGTGGACCTCCCCCCAGTACATGGGGGCGAGCGCGCCGATCGGGTAGGCATCGGCGAGGTCACGCACGTAGGCGGCCGCATTCAGGTGCCAGACGCCGTCAGAGGCCTGCATGGGCTTGTCCGCCGGCCCGATGCCGGTGACCACCGCCCGCCCGGACAGGGCGGCAGCCAGTCCCAGGGCCCCGCCCAGCGGCCACCACGGCCCCGGCCCCACGGCGGGTGGCCGCAGCCGGGCGCGCAGGCGCTCCCAGCCGGAACCCGCCGCCGGCGGATGGCCGTGGCGGCGGCGCGCCCACGCGCGGGCCGC
>NZ_QMIN01000059.1:0-7147 GCF_003287795.1 Actinomyces sp. Z5 | reverse complement strand
GGCGGCCGAGGCCGTCGGCACGACGGCGTCCGCCGCGCCGCGGATGCGTTCCGCGGCGCGGCGGGCACGTCGGATTCGCGCGGGCCTGGCCCGAGCGCGCGGGTTGTGGCGCGACTTCACGGGCGAGTCGGCCTACGACCGCTACGTCGAACGGCATCGGCGCGAGCACCCCGACCACGCACCGATGAGTGCGCGCCAGTGGTGGCGGGCCCGGGCCGACTTCGACGAGAGCAACGTCTCCGCCGGCTGCTGCTGACCTGCCGCGCTCAGGCATCGCTCCCGAGCACGCTCGGGTCCTGGATGACGGCGCTGCGCACTCGCAGCTCGGGGGTGATGACCCGACTGCCGGCTGCCTGCGCGACGACCCGGCCGTCCTTGACCAGCAGGTCGAGAACGGCCTGCGCGACGAGGTCGATGCGTTGATCCACGCTGGATAGGCCGACGGCACGCGCCACGGGGGTGTTGTCGAAGCCGATCACGCGCACTTTCGGCCCGACGGCGAGGAGCGCCCCGAAGGCCAACGAATCCGAGGCGCAGACCAGTCCATCGATGTCGGTATGGCGTGTAAGTAGTTGCGTCGCGGCACGCATGGCATCCGCGACGTTGTCGGGGCAGGTGGTCACGAGCTCGTCGGCGTCGCTGGCGTTCATCAACCCGCCCTCCAGGACGGCGTCGCGCCACCCGGCGCATCGAGACACGCCCTGACCCGCCGAGTCCGGCCAGCCGAGAAAACCAATCCTCGTCGCACCGGTGTCGATGAGGTATTCGGCGGCGGCGCGAGTACCGGCTGCGCCGTCCACGTCGACCCACGGGTGCTCGGCCGCCTCCTCTTCACCCCACGGCCTGCCGAAGGACACACATGGCACGCCCCTGTCGCGCAGCCAGGCGGGGCGCGGATCACCCGCCTGCGTGTCGGTGAGGATGACACCGTCGATGTCCCCGGAGGCGACCAGCTCGCGCAGTCTGGTGATCTCGTCGTCGCGATCGGCGGCGGTGTACAGCAGGATGCGCAGCCCCAGTTGGGCGGCGCGCATCGTGATCTCGTGGAGGAAGACATCGAGGATGGCGCCGGATATCCCCGCCGGCAGCGGGGCGAGGCGCAGCCCAATGGTGTCGGAGCGACGAGTGCGCAGACGGCGGGCGGCGGCATCGGCGCGGTAGCCGAGCTCGTCGACCGCGGCATGCACCTTGCGGGCGGTGGCCGGACGGACGCGCTCGGGATTGTTCAGGACGTTGGACACGGTCTGCGGTGAGACGCCGGCGCGGCGCGCCACCTCCTGAATGGTCACGGCCCTGGCCGCCATGCCTCTCCACCCCCATGATGTTGCGGGCGTCTCGCCCCGCCACAGCTTACTTCATACCGGAGAACAAGTCCTGTCTTATAACGATCAAATGTAGTGCTACCAAGGACTTGATCGTTAAAATAATCTTGCTTATGCTGACGACGTTCGCGTCAGCGCCGATGAAGTCGAGGACCGTCATGACCCAGCTCCAACCTCTCCTCCATGAGCAGGTCGTGATCGTCAACGCCCCGGCACAGGCGATCGCCGCGCCCGACGGTTCCATGGGCGATGCGCCCGTACAGGGGGTCTACCAGTCGGATGTGCGCGCACTGCGCCTGCGCGCGCTGTCCGTAACGGGCTCCGCGCTGGAACACCTGAGCGTCGAGCGGTGCGGAGCCGCGGCCTCACGCCATCGCGCCCTCGCCCGCGGCCTCGACCGCGGCGGGGCCGATCCCCGCAGCATCATCACCACCGATCGCACGCTCGTCCCCGCCGACGACGGCACCGTCCTCACCGAGACACTGACTGTGCGGATCGCCCAGGACCGACCCGTATCCACGACCCTCACTCTCGAGCTGGCCGCCGACCTTTCCCCCCTCGCCATGATCAAGGGCGGTGAGCGTCTGAGCGACCTTCCCTGGACCGTCGCCGGCGGAGACACCGCCTCGGTCCGCCGCGGCCAGGTGCGCGCCGTCGTCAACGCCCCCGAGGCACGTCTGGAAACCGTAGGCACGCGCCTGCGTCTGCACTGGGACGTCTCGGTCGCCGCCGATATCCCCTTCACCGCGTCCTGGTCCCTGACCGCATCCGACGACGACGCCGTCGTCCAGCCCGCCCCCGCCCTGCCGGCCCGCAAGCGCCGTGGAACACCCGATGCGCGTGCAGCCGCCTGGCTGGAGGTCGCCCTGGATGACCTGGACCACCTGCTGCTGGCCCGCCGCGCCACACCGACCCAGCCCTTCGCCGCCGCGGGCGCACCCTGGTTCCTGACCCTGTTCGGCCGGGACTCGCTGTGGACCTCACGCTTGCTGCTGGAAGCCGCCGACCCCTGGTCCCTGGCCCTGGCGGAGGGCACGCTGCGCACCCTCGCGGACCTGCAGGGGCGCAGGTACGACGTCGATACCGCCGAACAGCCCGGGAAGATCATGCACGAGCTGCGCCGGGAGGCGAACGCGGTCGATGCCGACACGGTCCTGCCGCCGCTCTACTACGGGACGATCGACGCCACCGAGCTGTGGATCCTCACGCTGACCGACGCCCGCCGCGCGGGTTTGGCCGAGCCCGTCGTGCGCGAACTACTGGACCCCCTGCGCCGGGCACTGTCCTGGTTGACCACCTGCGCCGACACCGACGGCGACGGCTTCATCGAGTATGTGGACGGCACCGGAAGGGGCCTGGCCAACCAGGGTTGGAAGGACTCCGGCGACTCCATTCAGTTCGCCGACGGCCGCATCGCGCAGGGGCCGATCGCGCTCGTGGAGGTGCAGGCCTACGCCCATGCCGCGGCGCTGGCCGGGGCGGAGCTGCTGCGTGACTTCGGCAACGGCGACGACGCGGTCCTGGCGGCGACGGCAACCACCTGGGCCGCCGCGCTGCGGGAGCGCTTCGCGGAGGCCTTCTGGCGCGGGGACACCGCCGACGGCTACCCCGTCATCGCCCTGGATGCACGCAAGCAGCAGGTCGACTCTCTCGCAAGCAACATCGGTCACCTGTTGGGAACCGGCATCCTGGACCGGGCACAGTCGCGTCGGGTGGCCGAGCTGCTGGTCTCCCCGGAACTCAACTCCGGCTATGGCGTGCGCACCCTGGCCTCCACCATGGCCGGCTACTGGCCGTTGAGCTACCACGGCGGATCGGTGTGGACCCATGACACCGCCATCGCCATCGACGGCCTGCTGCGCGACGGCTTCACCTCCCAGGCGCGCACGCTCGCCGAGGCCCTACTGACGGCGGCGCCCTGCTTCGGGTTCCGCATGCCCGAGCTGTTCTCCGGGACGCCGGCCGACGACGGCGCCCCGGTCCCCTACCCGGCCTCCTGTCGGCCACAGGCGTGGGCGGCGGCCGCCGGCGCCGTGGTCGCCCGCGCACTCTGAGTCCACCGCCCCATACCTACCAAGCCCACATCAACCCACCATCCCCCGCCCGGGACACCTCAAAGGAGAGAACATGAAGATCACTCGCCGTACCTTCGGCACCTACACCATCGCCGCCGCAATCACCGCAGCGCTGGCAGCCTGCGGATCCAACTCGATGGACGACTCCGGGAACGCCGCCGCCTCCGGATCCGGAGGCGGCCTCACGCTCCTGATCGCCTCGTCCGGCGACGCCGAAACCGCGGCCTACACGACCGCCGTCGAGGCCTTCACCGCCGATACCGGCATCGCGGTGGAGCTGCAACTCGCGACCGACCTCCAGCAGGAACTCGCCCAGGGATTCGCCGCCGACTCCCCCGCGGACGTCTTCTACCTGGCCCCCGACTATCTCGCCTCCTACGCGGACAACGGATCGCTCTACGCCTACGGCGACCAGCTGAGCAATGTCGACGACTTCTATCCGTCTTTGGTCTCCAGCCTCACTCGCGACGGCGTTCTGTACGGCGCCCCGAAGGACTTCTCAACGCTGGCCCTGTTCATCAATACGGCCATGTGGCAGGCCGCCGGGCTTACCGAGGCCGACTACCCGACCGACTGGGAATCCCTGGAGTCGGTCGCGGCGAAGCTCGCCGCCTCCGGCACCACGCCGCTGACATGCAGTCCCGAATACGCCCGCGTCGGGGCCTTCATGGCGCAGGCAGGGGGCGGACTGACCAACGCGGACGGCACCGAGGCCACCGCGAACTCCGAAGGCTCGATCACGGGCCTGACCGAGGTGAAGACCCTGCTCGAATCCGGCGCGCTCGTGTTCTCCTCCGATCTCGGTGCCGGTTGGGGCGGGGAGGCCTTCGGTTCCGGTCTTGCAGCCATGGCGATTGAGGGAAACTGGCTGGTCGGCTCCCTGTCCGCCGACTACCCCGACATCGAGTATGTAGCCGTCGAGCTTCCCGCGGGCCCCGCCGGGAAGGGCACCATGCAGTTCACCAACGGCTACGGCATCGCCGAGGCGTCGGTGCACAAGGAGGACGCCGTCAAGTTGGTGGAGTACCTGACCTCCACGGAGCAGCAACTCGCCTTCGCCCAGGCCTTCGGCGTCATGCCCTCGGTCTCCTCCGCCCGCGAGCAGTGGGAGGCGGAGAACCCGACCATGACCGCCTTCATCGCCGGCGCCGACTACGCCATCAACGTGCCCACCGCCGCCGGGGCGGCCGACGTCGTCGCCGACTTCAACTCCCAGATCGCAACCCTGTCCAGCGCGGACCCGAAGACGATCCTGGAGTCCGTCCAGACCAATCTTGAGGCCGTGATCGCGTGAGCTCCCGCCGATCCCGCTCCGGTTCGGGCCGGGCCAGCACCCGCAGGCGTCGTGGGGGAGGCGGCCTGGTCGGTTGGCTGTTCGTTGCGCCGGCCGTGATCGTCCTGGCGGTGTTTCTGCTACTCCCGGTACTCATGGCGGCGTGGGTCAGCGTCTCCGACTGGAGCGGGGTCGGCAGCCCGCTGTCCGGCTCCGTGAACTTCGTCGGCGCCGCTAATTACGCCGAACTCGTCTCCGGCGGGCTGGCGACCCGCGACTTCGGTATCGCCCTGCGCAACAACGTGTGGTACGTGCTGCTGGTGGTGCCGACACAGACATTTCTGTCCCTGTTCCTCGCCGTGCTCGTCAACCAGCGGATCATGGCCCGCGGCGTATTCCGCACCGCCTTCTACTTCCCCTCGGTGACGAGTTCGGTGGCCATCACGGTGCTGTGGCTCTTCCTGTTCTCAGCCTCCGGCGCCGTCAACAAGATTCTGTCTCATCTGGGCGTCACCGGTCCCAACTGGTTCCACGATCCCACCGGCGTCGTCGCCGCCCTCCTCGGACTGTTCGGCATCGACGGGTCGCGGACGCTGACCGGCAGGTTCCTCGGCGTCACGGCGTGGGAGTGGCTGTCCGGCCCGTCCTTCGCAATGACCGCCTTCATCGTCATGGCGGTTTTCACGACGTCGGGCACCTTCATGCTCATCTTTCTGTCCGCCCTCCAATCGCTGAGCCCGTCGGTGGACGAGGCCGCCATGATCGACGGCGCCGGTACGTGGACGCGCTTCTGGAGGGTGACGGTCCCCCAGCTCAAGCCGACCTTCTTCACGGTCATCACGCTCGGCCTCATCGGCTGCTGGCAGGTCTTCGACCAGATCTACACGGGCACGCAGGGCGACCCCGGCAAGACCACGCTGACGCCCGCGTACCTGTCCTACCAGGCCGCCTTCTCCAACCAGAAGTGGGGCCGCGGCTCCGCCATAGCCTTCGTGCTGTTCGCGATCATCATCGCGCTGACGCTGCTACAGCGCTGGGTGCTGCGCGACAAGGATGACGTGCGGGCAAGGCGGGCCGAGCGGCGTCGGCGGCGGCAGTCCCGACGGCGACAGCGAAGCTCCGCGCAGGCGGTCACCGCCGAGGGCATCATGGAGGGGGCGGGCCGATGAAAACCAGCGGGTCATCCGGGCGTCATATGGACCGCGGCCGTGGCCGTGCCACCCGACGGCGTTCTCGGCTGCATGTGGGCAGGGCGGCACTGTACCTGGTCCTCGTGGTCCTGGCGCTGGCCTACGTCTTCCCATTCCTGATCAACGTCGCGACCTCCTTCAAGACGGAGTCGGAGGCGACTTCCGACCCCCTGGGCCTGGTTCCGCGCACGTTCTCGACGGCCGCCTACGTGAAGCTGTTCGGGGCATCCGACTTCCCCCTGTGGATGCGCAATTCGCTCGTCGTCACGCTGGTGGTGACCGCCGGGCGTGTGCTGTTCGATTCCATGGCCGGATATGCGCTCGCCCGCATCCCCTTCAAAGGCCGTGGAATCGTCTATGCGCTGCTGGTGGCGATCATGTCCGTGCCGGGCGTGGTATTGCTGATTCCGAAGTTCCTCGTCATCAATCAGCTGTCGATGTACGACTCCTGGTCGGGGCTGATCGTTCCCCTGCTGTGTGACGCCGCGGGGGTGTTCATCATGAAGGGCTTCTTCGAGTCGATTCCCGCCTCGGTGGAGGAGCAGGCCCGCGTGGACGGGGCGGGCACCTGGAGGATCTTCTTCTCGATCGTGCTGCCCATGAGCGTGCCCAGCCTTGTCACCATCACCATTCTGTCCTTCCAGGGATCGTGGAACGAGCTGAGCCATTTCATCGTGGCGTCGCGTTCTTCCGGACTGGTCACCCTGACCAAGGGCGTGGCGCAGCTGAGCGCCGGCAGCCTGGGGCAGGGCAATCAGTACCCGCTGAAATTAGGCGCCGCCCTAATTATGACGGTGCCGGTGGCCGTGCTGTTCTTTATCTTCCAACGCCGGATCATGGACACCACCTCGGGTGCGGTCAAGGAATGAATGTCCTGGGGCCGGAGGGCGCCTTACGGGATTCGGGTGCATTTTGTTACGCCGGTCTGCGGTCTGCTGCGCCGCTTAGTCGTCTGCTGTATGCCTCGGAGGCCTTCAGCAGAGCGTTAACTGGCGTTGTTAACGGTGAGGTGGCGTGGGAGTCGCCCGGCTGGGTGAAGGTGTCGACGATGGTCTGCGGCGGGAGCGGCGGTGCGGCGGGGACGTCTGGAGGTGGCGAGAGCGGCGGTTGCGGGTGTGGTGTGTGGGGTTGTTGGGACGTATGGGGATGTTGGGGCGCTCGCCGGATGGTCACGATTCGGTCTACGGTACAAAGATTGGTACGTTTTGACCCCGACTTTTCCGCATGACTTCGTTGAAAGTTGGTGGCTGGAGGGGGTTGGAGGGGTGTCGGTGGCGCTTGGCTTGT
>NZ_QMIN01000058.1:15343-23862 GCF_003287795.1 Actinomyces sp. Z5 | reverse complement strand
GTCCGAGCGGGTCTGCTCGGTGAGCACGTCGACGTGGGTGGCGGAGTCCAGCGGCCCGCCGGGCTCGTTGAAGCCGATGTGTCCGTCGGCGCCGATGCCCAGGATTTGCAGGTCGCAGTATCCGGCGGCCGCCATCTGTGCCTCGTAGTCGGCGCAGGCCTGCTCCAGGTCGTCCGCGAGCGCGTCGGGGCCGTGCAGGGCGCCGGGGGCCATGTCCACCCGCGAGCGCAGGTTGCGCTCCATGAAGGTGGCGTAGCGCTCGGGGTGTCCCTCGGGCAGGCCGACGTACTCGTCGAGCATGAAGCCGGTGACGTCCTTGAAGGAGATGCGGCCTTCCGCGCAGCGGCGGGTGAGCTCGTCGTACAGGGGCAGGGGGCTGGAGCCGGTGGCGGTGCCGAGGACGGCGTTCGGCTTGTCCTTGAGCAGGGATTCGATGACGTCAGCGGCGCGGGAGGCGATCTCTTCGGCCGTGTCGAGGATGACGAGCTCCATATTGGTTCCTTAGGGTTTTGCTTCCGGCGGCGGACCTAGCGACCTCATCCGTGAGGCCGACGGGCGGCGAGCCCGTGTCGCGCGTCAATGCTACGGCGTGAGGGAACGGGTTGCGGGAAGGCGGGCCCTTGAGGTTGGAGCACAATGCACAATGCCGGCGCGAGACCACGTGTCCTACCGACGTCTCCCACTCACGTCTCTGCCACACGTACGACTTCCCGCCACACGTACGCGTTTTGGAGCTTTCCCCGGGTTTAGCCCGCGGCGACTGTCAGACCGCATCGTGGCCGGGCCAGGAGCGGATGGTGGCGAGCACGTGCGCGTAGCGCTGGTCCAGCAGACGACCGCCCAGCACCGCTCCGTACCAGGCGGCTCCCCCGCCCCACAGCGCCCCGCCGACCAGCAGCAACCAGCCCCAGTGCCAGGCCTCCTGTATCACCACGACGATCAGCGGCACCAGGACCGGCAGGCAGACGACGCCGATCACCAGTACTCCCAGCATCTGCAGCAACGCCACAATGAAGGCGGTGCCGGAGGTGCGCGACTTCATGGGGCTCTCCCCCGGCGGGTTCGTCTCATAGGGCAGCAGCACGCTGGTCAGGCTCGACCAGGCCAGGGCGACGCCGTACACGCCCAGACCCGCCCCCAGGTAGGCGGGCGCCTCGCGCCAGTTACCGGTGAGCCAGCCGCTCACCAGTATGAGGGTGGCGAGCAGGGGCAGCTGCCACATGGCCGCCGCGAGCTCCCTGCCCAGCCTGTCGCAGCGGCCGGGTAGCCCGGCAGCCGCATGGGTCCACAGGGCCGTCGAGTCGAAGGCCAGGTCATCGTGAATCATCCACCCGCACAGCAGCGCGATGACCGGCCCGACGACGAATAGCACACCCGGCGCCTGCCCCGGGGAGAAGTCGACGCCGGTGAGCTTGATGGAGGTCTCCTCGGCGGTGGAGCTCATGACGGTGGAATAGTTGGTGGCGGCCATCCCGGTGAACACCACGACGAGTAGGAGGGTGGTTGCCACCTGTACCAGGTAACGCGGGTCCGAGCGCCAGTAGCGCAGGCAGCGGGCGGCCACGGCCGCCGTCGGCCCGGAGCTGGCCCGCTCGAGTCGACGCTGCCAGGGCAGCACGTCGAGTCCTTCGGCGCCGGCGCCGGCGTCCCCGATCCCACGCGCGTGGTAGGCGTGTGAGCGCGTCCGCGTTCGCGCTGGCCCCGTCATGGCCTGCACCACGACCCGGTGCCAGATCGGGGCCAGGAGCAGCGGCAGCGCCAGGGCGCCCACGGTCAGCGCCGCCGCCGTCGCCACGCGCCCTTGAGCGAGGTAGCCGGGGGCCGCGAGGGCCCAGCCGAAGGGCGTCAGGCCCAACACGCGCGCGATCCTGGCGAGGCCGCCGAAGTCCAGTCGCTCCATGTCCAGCAGGCTGTTCATCAGGGAGGGCAGCAGTGCGAGTGCCATGACGGCGAAGAAGCCGACGACGGCGAGCAGGTCCCGGCCGCGCCGGGAGGAGACTCCCGCGCGCACGACGACACTGCGTCCCAGCAGCACGCAGGTCGCCAGGGTGGGAGGGGCGAGCAGCAGCGCGAGGATGGCGGCGCCCGCACTTCCGGCCACCGCCCAGGTCAGGACCGGGATGAGCAGCGCCAACCCGGTGATGATGCCGGGCAGCCCGCAGGCGCCGGCGACCGCCAGCCCCGTGCTCAAGGCCCGGGAGGGCGCCGTCCAGGCCGCGATGGCGCGCGGGTCCAGAGTCGCGTCCACCCCCGTGAACAGCAGGGGCACCACAGTCCACCCGATGGTGACCACGGCACCAAGAGCCCCCGCCACCAGGGTGACGGTTGCGGGATCGAGGCGTCCCAGCGCTACGGCTCCTAGCAGCAGCGGCGCCAGCATCCCCAGTGCGCAGGCGGCCCCCAGGAGCAGGCCGACGGTGGCCCAGATGTTGTTGCGCAGCGCATTGAGGGTGATCCGCCACCTCAGTTGGACGAGGGTCGCAACCATGACAACTCCTCCTGCGACACCTGCGCTCCCACGAGCTGGGCGAAGCGGTCCTCCAGGTCGGCGCCCGCGGCCACTTCGGCGGTGGTGCCCGCCGCGACGACGCGGCCCCGATCGATGATCGCCACGTGCGTGCACAGACGCTGCACCGTGGCCATGACGTGGCTGGAGATGACGACGGTGCCGCCGGCGGCGGCGAAGTCGGTGAGGATCTTCTGGATCGTCTTGGCGGAGATGGGGTCGACCGCCTCGAAGGGCTCGTCGAGTACGAGCACGCTGGGCGAGTGCACCAGGGCGCAGGCCAGGTGGACCTTCTTGCGCATGCCGGCGGAGTAGTCGGCCACGAGGGTGGTGCCGGCGTCCCACAGGTCCAGCACGTGCAGCAGTTGCGTGGCACGGGGAACCACGACGTCGCGGGGCATGCCGCGCAGCAGGCCGGAGTAGGTGACCAGTTCCAGGCCGCTCAGGCGGTCGAAGGTGCGCAACCCGTCGGGCAGCACGCCGAGCAGGGCCTTCGCGCGGGCGGGCTCGGCCCATACGTCCACGCCGTGGACCAGGGCGCGTCCGGAATCGGGTAGCAGCAGGCCGGTCGCCATGGACAGCGTGGTGGTCTTGCCCGCCCCGTTGGGGCCGACGATGCCGTAGAGGCTGCCGGCGGGAATGGCCAGGGAGAGCAGGTTGACGGCGATCTTTGGGCCGAAGGCCTTCGCCAGGGAGTCGAGAAACAGGGCGGGGCAGGGGCCGGGGACGGCGGGCCCACCCGGGGGCGGGAGCGGCGACGGGGCGGTCATGACTCGAAGGTATCGGGGCTGGCGCAGGCCTCGGCTCATCCGGCAGGAGGAACCCGGTCCCGGACCGTCACAGGGACCGGCCTCGGCAGGTAACAAGTGCCGGTCTCGGTGAGGGGGCAGGGGGTGGCAGGGAACGGGTACAACGAAGGCGCGCCGCCCGTGTAGGACGACGCGCCTTATCCGTTGGCTTCCGCGGGCCGCCGTTGGCGGGCCCGCACGCCCCGGGTTCCCTAGGGGGTCACTTGCCGGAGGCGGCCTTCTTCAGGGCGGAGCCGGCGGTCAGCTTCACGCCGTAGCCGGCCGGGATCTGGATCTCCTCGCCGGTGCGGGGGTTGCGACCGGTACGAGCGGCGCGCTCGACGCGCTCGACACCCATCAGGCCCGTGATCTTGACGGCCTCGCCCTTGGTGACGTTCTCAACGAGGACGTCCTGGAAGGCGCCGAGGAAGGCGTCGGCGTCGGTCTTGGTCAGGCCGGCCTTCTCAGCGATGGCGGCAATGAGCTCGGTGCGGTTGATGGACATGTATCTGCCTCTCGGTTGGTGATTTGGACGTCTAGGTGACGGTTGGGCACCTTGGAGCGGTGCCGCTGGCCGTAACGCTATGCATAAATGGGGCGATTTGTCAGATACGACGGCGTTTCCCTCGGCGTGGCGTACCGTTTTGTGGCCCACAACAAACACTTCGGCCGCACTCGTCACACGCGCCCCACGGGTCCCGTCATCGGTGGGCGACGGCGTCGACGAACCAGGAGGTGATGGTCGTCGGGTGGGTGATGGCGGTACCGACGACGACGGCGAAGGCGCCGTGGTCCATGGCGGCTGCCGCCTGGGCGGGGGTGTGCACTCGTCCCTCGACCACCAGCGGCACCTGCGCGATCGCCGCCACCTGGTCCACCAGCTCCAGGTCCGGCCCGGTGGTGGGGGGACGCTCACCGGTGTAGCCGGCCAGGGTGGTGCCCAGGATGTCGGCGCCGGCGTCCTGGGCGGCCCGGGCGTCGTCCAGGCTGCCGCAGTCGGCCATGACCAGCACGCCCGGGCGGGCGGCCTTGAGTGCGGTGATCGTCTGGGCGAGGCTGCGCCCGTCCGGGCGTGGACGGCGCGTTCCGTCCAGGGCGACGATCTGCGCGCCGGTGGCGGCCACGGCGATCGCGTGGGTGAGGGTCGGGGTGATGAACACCCCGCCCGCACCGTCCTTCCACAGTCCGATGACGGGCACGTCCACGTGCTGGGTGATCAGGGCCAGGTCGGCCAGACCCTGGGCGCGGATGCCGACGGCGCCGCCGGCGACGCAGGCCTGGGCGACCTGGTCCATGGTGCGGGGGTCGCGCATGGGCTCGCCGGGATAGGCCTGCGCGGAGGCGATCAGTCCGCCGCGCAGGCGCTCGAGTACGGGGTCAAGGGTGGTCATGGTGCCTCCTGATTCGCGCAGGTGTTTTGAGGTGGACGGGCTCAGCGGGCGTCCGCCAGGTGTTGGGCGGCCTGGTGGGCGGCGCCGACGATGGGCGCCGTCGTGCCCAGGGCGGCGGGCAGCAGCTGCAGCTCCGTGGCTACCGGCTCGACCAGCTCGCGGCGCACGGTCTCGCGCAGCGGCTCCCACCACAGCGGCCCGGAGCGGGCCAGCCCGCCGGAGATGATGACCCGGTCGGGGTCCAGGACGGTGACGACGCCGGCGATGGCCTGCCCCAGGGCGGTGGCGGCCTCGCGGTACAGGCGGCGGGCGTCGGGGTCACCGGCGCGAGCCAGGCGCTCCACGGCGAGCGCGCCGGTCACGTCCTGGGCGCCGGTGGCCTCGCAGAAGCGGCGGGCGATCTGTGGGCCGGCGGCGACGGCCTCGAGGTGGCCGGGGCGCCCACAGCTGCACCGCTCCCCCGCCGCCAGGGCGCTGGGCATGTGCCCCAGCTCCCCGGCCAGGCCGTGCGCCCCGTGGTGGACGCGCCCGTCCAGCACCACCGCCCCGCCCACGCCGGTGCCGACGGCGACGACCAGCGCGCAGGCGGCCCCGGCCCCGGCCCCGATCCAGGCCTCGCCGGCGGCGTAGGCATTGACGTCGTTGTCGACGTGCACCGCGGGCGCCCCGCCGTCCGGATCGTGCAGGCCGGCTGCCTCCAGGCGCGCGGCCACGCCGCCGGCGATGTCGGTGCCCGCCCAGTCGGCGATGGCGTCGGTGGCGGAGATGACCGTGCCGCGCTCGGCGTCGATCACTCCCGCCGAGCCGATGCCGACCGCCACCACCGGGCCGGGGCGCCGGGACGTCGGCGCGCCCGGGCCGTCGTCGGCCACGGCCACGACCAGGCCGGCGATGGCGTCGAGCATGGCGGCCGGGCCGGCGTGGGCGGGCGTGGGCACCTCCCGCACGCCCCCGCGCAGGGCGCCGTCGGGGGCGACGCGGGCGGCGGCGATCTTGGTGCCGCCCACGTCCACGCCGATCAGGTCCTCCGCGGTCACGGTCGGCCCGGCGACGGCGGGCATCTCAGATCAGCCCCTGGGCGCGGGCGATCGCCAGCACGCCGTCGCGGGCCTCGCCGTCCAGGGCCTGCACCGGGAAGGCCATGTCGTTGGTGTCGATGGTGCCCTGGGCGGCCATAACGGTCTTGAAGGCGCCGATGCCGGTGGCGTCGCCGGAGCGGCCGCGCGGCACGTAGACGATCTCGAAGCCCGCGCACAGCTGGTTCTGAAGGTCGCGAGCCACGGCCCAGTTTCCGGCCTGGGCGGCCTCCCACAGCGCCACGTAGCGGCCGGGGTCCACATTGCCGTATCCGGGCACGCAGCCGTCCCCGCCCAGCAGCAGCATGCCGTCCACCACGCACTCGTGGCCGGAGAGCACGGCCAGCGGGTGGCCGGCGGCGGCGTTGGCGGCCACCAGTCGGCGGAAGCCGACGTCGTCGCCGGAGGAGTCCTTGACGCCGGCGAGCACGCCCTCCTTGCCCAGGGCCACGAGCAGGTCGTGGCCCAGCTTCTTGCCGTTCAGGCGCACCGGCACGTCATAGGCCAGCAGTGGCAGGTTCAGCGCGGCGGCGATGGCGCGGAAGTGGTCGGCGATCTCGGCGGCGTCGTTGATCGCGTAGAAGGGGCAGGTGGCGACGACGGCGTCGACGCCGAGCACCTCGGCCCGCCTGGCCTGCTCGATGACCCGGTGCGCGGTGGTGTCGATGGCGCCGGCCAGCACGGGCACGCGCCCGGCGGCCCGCTCGACGACGGTGGCGATGACGGCGTCGCGCTGGGAGTCGGTCAGGTAGGCGACCTCGCCGGAGGAGCCGCCGACGAACAGGCCGTGCACGCCGGAGGAGATGAGGAAGTCGACGGTGCGGCCGAGGGAGTCCAGGTCGATCTCGCCGTGGTTGAAGGGGGTGACGACCGGCGGTATGACGCCGGTGAAGCGGGTGTCCATGTAAAGCTCTCTCCATTGAAAATTGATCGGACGTCTGATGTCTGTTGTAAGTGTGCCAGATATGGAGCGCGCACGCCACCCACCGCCGCATCCGAGCGCTCCGATACGGATGGCGCGCCGGGCCCGGAGCAGCGTGCGCACCGAGCGACGGGGCGGTTACTTCACCGACCCTTCCGACAGTCCGCCGGCGATGTGCTTCTGGATCAGCATGAAGAACACCACCGAGGGGACGATGACGATCACCGAGGCGGCCATCATGGCGCCCCAGTCGAGTACCTCCGATCCCTGCAAGGAATACAGGCCAACGGCGACGGGCATCTTGTCGGAGTCCGTGATGAACAGCAGAGCGTAGAGGAACTCGTTGAAGGTGTTGATGAAGGTGTACACGGCGGTGGCGACGATTCCCGGCATGATGATGGGGACCGAGATCTGCCAGAAGACTCTGAACCTGCTGGCGCCGTCGACGGCGGCCGCCTCCTCTATCCCGATCGGAACCGTCTGGAAGAAGCCGATGAGCATCCAGATCGCGTACGGGATGGAGAACGACAGGTAGGCGATCACCAGGCCAACGTAGCTGTTCATGAGTCCGAGCTTGACCATCGTGACGGTGTACGGAATGGCCAGCAGGATCGGAGGGAACATGTAGGTGCTGATGAGGAGCTTGGTGAGCTGCCGCCCGACGCGGGGGAAGAACCGGACAATGCCGTAGGCGCCGAGCAGCGAGACCAAGACGGCGATGACCGTGGAGCAGCCGGCGATGAGCAGCGAGTTCTTCAGGTTCCTGAGGAAGCCGATCTCGGTGACGACCTTTCGGTAGTGCTCCAGCGTCGGAGACGAGGAGAACAGCTGCAGCGGGTTCTGGGCCAGTTCACCGGAGGTCTTGAATGAGGAGGTGATGACCCACAGCAGCGGGAACACCGCAATGAATGACGCAACAGTGAGCAGCGCATAGACGCCTGCTACTCCCCACCGACTCTGACCAACGCGACGCATGGCTCAGCCCCTTTCTCGATTCCAACGGTTCATGATCTTGAAGGCGCCCACCGCAACCAGTAGCAGGAAGACCAGCAGAAGCACGGTGACGGTAGAGGCGACTCCGAGCTGCCGCAGGTTCCACCCCTCCTGATAGGCGAAGATCGGCAGGGTGGTCGTTCTGTTGCCCGGCCCGCCGCCGGTCAACAGGAACAGCATGTCGAAATTGTTGAAGATCCAGATCACACGGAGGATCACCAACAGGGCGATGACCTCCCGGATGTGGGTCAGGGTTATGAAGCGGAAGCGCTGCCACCCCGTGGCGCCGTCAACCATTGCGGCCTCGTACTGCTCCTGGGGAATCGTCTTGAGTGCAGAGAGGATGTTCACCATGAACATCGGTGTACCGAACCAGACGTTGATGGCCAGCACCACCCAGAACGTGAAGCTCGGGTTTCCCAGGAGAGCGATGTTCGCCTCCGTCAGCCCCGAGGCCGTCAGGAGATTCGGGACGACGCCATAGACGTCGTTGAGGATCCACTTCCACGCGAAGGCGGTGATGATGGCGGGAAACGCCCAGGGGACGATCAGCAGGGTCCGAAACAGAGCCGATCCCCTCGGTACGCGGTCCAGAGCGAGGGCGAGGATCAGGCCGGTGAACAGCTGGAACACGATCGACAGAGCCGTCCACTTGATGGAGACGCCGAAGGCGTTCCAGTAGTCCGACGACGTCAGGACGGCCAGGTAGTTCTTGAGCCCGACGACGTCGTAACTCGTGCGCAGGAGATGCTTGTCGGTGAATGAGAACCAGATGCTCGAGAGCACCGGGTAGATGAGCAGCGCGAGCACCACGACTATCGATGGGGCTACGAAGGCGATGCC
>NZ_QMIN01000058.1:0-15051 GCF_003287795.1 Actinomyces sp. Z5 | reverse complement strand
CGTCGGTGGTGGCGGGTGGGATGCACCCGCCACCACCTTCATGAGTCGGCTGCCGGCTCAGCCGATCTGGGCACCAGCCGCCTCAAAGGCGCTGTTCAGTTTGTCCTCGCAGTCCTTGGCCGCGGCCTCTATGTCCACGGCGTCGATGATCACAGAGTGGAACATCTTCTCGATCATGCCCTGACTGGTCAGGATGCCCGCTTGGACAAGCGGCCCCTCCTCCATGCCAATGGCCGAGCCGACACCGACCTGGTCTTGAATGACCTGGATCGAGTCGGAGTACTTGGTGATGGTCTCATTGTCCAGGTACTGCGAGTCCTCGGCGATGTCGGTCAGGACCGGGAGCATGCCGCCGGGGATGGCGTGAAGGAAGTCGATGTACTCGTCCTTTGAGAACAGGTACTCGAGGAAGGCCTTGGCCTCACGCTTGACCGCGGACGCCTCCCAGACCACCAGCGGGATGTTGGAGATCTCCGCCGGGTAGTTGACCGAGTCGGTGCGCTTCAGGCGCGGCAGTGGCGCGGCCGCGATCGACTCGCTGAGATCGGGGCGATTCTCCTGCACTCCGGAGATGTGGAAGCCGGAGTTGAAGTCGAAGGCCGTCTTGCCTTGATAGAAGAGCGTGGCCTGGTCGAGTACGGAGTAGTCGAGGGAGCCCGACGGGGAGACGGTGCGGTACAGGTCGACCCAGTACTTGATTCCGTCGAGTGCGGCGGCGGAGGTGAGGTTCGCGGAGCCGTCATCCTTGAGCAGGCGCTCTCCCGCTGAACGCACGTAGAAGTTGAGGTAGCGGGCACCCAGCACGTCCCCGGCGCCCAGGGGCACGGAGAGGCCGTAGAGGTCGTTGGAGCGGCCGATCGTCTTGGCAGCCTCAGCCAGGTCATCCCAGGTCTCGGGAACGGACAGGGAGTATGACTCGAGCAAGTCCTTGCGGTACCACATCACCTGCGCGTGGGAGTAGATAGGCACGGAGTAGGAGATGCCGTCGGCCTGCCCCTCCTTGAGCGCGGCTTGCGGGAAGCGGTCACGGCCGATGGAGTCGATGATCTCGTCAAGGGGTACGAGAGCCTCGGCGTTGATCATCTCCACGACGTTGTTCGGCAGTGCGGTCGAGATGTCGGGGACCTGACCGGCGGTGAGTCCAGTGGTCCACTTAGTATTGAACTCGCCCCATGAGAACTGCTCGATGTTGACCGTGACGCCGGGGTTCTCGGTGTGGAAGGCGTCGGCCATCCGCTGCATCCAGTCGGCGCGGGCGCCCTGGGTGAACGAGGACCACATGGTCACCGTGCCGCTGAGCGGACCGGTTTCCTCGGATTCTGCGGAGCCGGAGGCGCCGCACGTAGCGAGCAGGCCGAGCATGCCGACGCCGGAAGCCGCCATGAATCCGCGTCGGCTGAATGCGTATGGGTAGGTCTGAGGGGTGGAAAGGAACATATTGCTTCTCCTTTGGATTGGACGTGTGCTGTTTGTGCTACGGGGTGAGCGACGAGCGCAGGGGGGCGGTCGCTCAGGGAAATCACGGGTCAGTCGGCGGTCTGCGCCTCCTCATTCACCTCGGCGGGGGCAAGGGGGATGCCGAAGAAGCTCAGCGGCAGGCGTGAGAAGTACAGGCCCTGGCACTCGTTCTCCCACAGGAGGCCGATCCTGCCGTCGGGCAGTTCGCACATGCACTGGTAGACGTAGTGCGCGGGGTTGAAAGTCCGGGACCGCTCCCACGATTGCCCCCCGTCCAGGCTCAGCCGGAGCACGCCGCAGCCGCGGTAGGGGAGCATGAGGGAGGCGTTGGCGAAGACAACCCGGTCCTCCCCCGCGGGCGAGGTGAGTGCCACGGCGTTGGGCTGGCACCAGATCTCCGGCAGGCTCTCATCAAAGGTGATTTCACCCCAGGTGACACCGCCGTCGGGCGACTCCGCAGTCGCCACGCGTCCGCATGGATCCTGATTGCGCATGAGCATGAGCACGGAGCCGTCGGCCCGCTCGACGATAGTGGCCTCGTGCAGCGAGTACTGCTCATCGGTGAACTCGGCCGGCACGAGGGGGCCCGCAGGGGTGGGCCGCCCATCGTTCGGGCTGGAAGCCAGCGTCCAGGTCTCACCGTGGTCGTCCGAGTAGATGACGGTGGCGCACATGGCGAGCCAGTTGTGGTCGTTGTTGAAGTACACCGGGATCAAGATCCGGCCGGAGTTCGCACCGTGCCGCAGGACGATTCCGTTTCCCGGGCAGGTGCCGAGGAATCTCATCCACGGCTCCTTGAGCGCATGGTTGAGGTCCTCCGGCTCCGACCAGGTGAGGCCATCGTCATCAGAGTAGACGTGCTGCAGGTAGGACGTCGGGATGGCGAACAGGGACTGTTCCGGGTCCGTCCCTGGCGCGAGATCGAGGTTTCCGGCGGGGCGCCCGGACCGGGTGATGTTGAGTGCGGCGTCCACCTGGAAGTCGGTGGGATCCCCCGCTGCCGTGTACACGGCGCCGTCGGCATCCACGTAGTAGCGCCCCATATCGAGGTCCCGAACCAGTCTGCGGCCCTTGGAGTCGAAGCCCGTGGACGCCCAGCAGTTGGGCTGGCCGATGCCGCCCGGGAAGTGGTCGACGAACACGTGGATCCTGCCGGTCGCCGGGTCCTGAACCATGCAGGAGTCGATGACGCAAGCGGCATCCTCCCCCGTACCGGGGCAGTCGATGACCGTCTGGAGCGGCCCCCAGGTCTCTCCCCCGTCCAGCGACCTGCGTACAACGAAATTGATGTCGTTAGGGGCGTCGTTGGCGTTGAATACGCGCTGGTCGGCCCCTGCGAGTATGGTGCCCGAGGTCAGCGTCAGGAGCGAGGGGATACGGTAGGAGGCGGAGTCGTGGAAGCCCCGGTCGAAGAGCGCGTCAGTCTGTATGGGCTCGACGCCGTGGAGCCGCTTGATCTGCTCGTCGCCGAGGACCTGCTCGAAGATCGCGGCGCTTTGCACCTCCCCCGACAGACGGACGCCATGGCAGTCCTGGCCGATGACGATCTCATCGAGGCCGTTGATGTCGCCGAGGAAGAACTCGCCCGGCACATGGGCCTCTCGGTACCCGTCCACGTATATGTCCACGGCCCCGTGCCCGCAGACCACGGCCACACGGTGCCACTGGCCGTCACCCCATCTGCCCTGTGCGACGGCCTCACGGACCCGACCGACTCCGGCGACCGCGCGGTAGACGATTCCCGTGGGGGTCACCCGCAGCGATAGGCGTTCGTCGCCGGCGGCACCGGCGGCGAACAGGGTTCCCTCCTGCATGCGACCGCGCACGCGAAAACTCAGGTCGACGGCTCCCCGCCGCGTCTGGGCGAAACGAGCGACATCGAGTTCGTCCAGGCGGTTCGCAGCGAACTCCACAGCCGGCTGGGCGACTCTCGCACGGGTAATGACCTCCCGGGCGCTAGGCACGGATCGCGAGACGGTGAAGTCGGCGATCTCCGGTGTGCCGAGGTCACCGACCCGGACGGACGCGTCGGCGCCGAGATCACCCAGGAACGCCGTCGTCGTCGCGCAGAACGCCTGATAGCCGTCGACGTACAGGCGCGTGCCGCGCGCGGTCACGGTGATCACGGCGCTGTGCCAGTAACCGTCGGCCACCCCCCTGGTGTCCTCGACCTCGATCAGGCCCCAGTTCCCGTCAACTGCGGCCTCGTAGACAAGGTAGCCGCCTTTGATCCGGGCGGAGAGCCTGCCGCGCACGCCGCCATCGATCTCTACGAGATTGCCATCGGCGGTGGCGCGGAAGTCGAACATAATGCTTCCCGTGGGCGCGCCGACAACCGTTTCCGCCAGTCCGCCATCATAAGAAGCCGCATACATTTGCTGTCTCCATTCTGAAAATAAGCGCAGTACCCCCTGGAAAATGGCTCCGGTATTAGGCGACACCGAGCGGGTACGCTCCAGGAAATCGCTGAGATCCGGTCAATACGGGCCGAGCACGGCGCCCGACGTCGTTCTCATTCAGCGCCCTCGGGGGCGGGAGGGGCGCACTTCACCCGGAGAGTTCGTTTCCGGGGTGGAAGGGGATCGCCCGCGGCTCAGCGGGCGCCACCAACGGCTCTGGCTGGTGGCGGGTCAGGACTGCGTCAGAGAGGGCCCGCGCTCCTCGCGAATAGCGGAGCGACGACGCCGAGCATTCGTAGTGATACGCCAGGCAGACGCAGCATGCATGAGACCCTCCTCGAAATGTCGTGCCGAACTGATTCGCGCCTGAGCACCTCGTAGGCGGATCCGCTTTGATCCGCCGACAAGATAAAGGTAGCGAACCCTCGCACGCTCGTCAAGCGTTTCTCGGACCGGCTGCGGCTCCTAGAATTACCGTTTCGGAACGAAGTATGAGCCGCCTCAACTGAACGGGTTCATTTAGATTACCGAAATCGCTTTTTCCGCCGCGCGCAGCCGTCGGCACACAGGCGGCGGCCGGATCCACCCGAGTGGATCCGGCCGCATACGATGCCGCCTACGCGGGGAGCGCCCCGAGGACGAGCGGTCAGGCCTCGAGAAGGGAGGGCACGGCGCCGAGCAGCGTGCGCGTGTACTCCTGCTGGGGGTGGGCGAAGATCTCCGTCGTCGTGTTCATCTCCAGGATCTTGCCGAAGTACATGACGGCGATGCGGTCGGAGACGTAGCGGACCGTGTTGATGTCGTGGCTGATGAACACCAGCCCCAGACCGAGGGCGACCTTGAGGTCCTGCAGCAGGTTGAGGACCTGGGCGCGCACGGACACGTCCAGGGCGCTGGTGGGCTCGTCGGCGACGATGATGTCCGGGTCCAGGGCCAGTGCCCGGGCGATGGCGACGCGCTGGCGCTGGCCGCCGGAGATCTGCCGGGGCAGCACCTCCAGAGCGCTGGGCGGCAGGCCCACCAGGTGCAGCAGGTCGCGGACCTTCGCCTCGCGTTCGGCGGGTGAGCCGATGCCGTGGACGTTGAGTGGGTCGATGAGCGTGTCGTGCACGATCATGCGCGGGTTCAGCGCGGTGGCCGGGTCCTGGAAGACCACGGACACCGAGCGGCCCAGGGCGCGCCGGTCGGCGGCGGAGTGCCCGAGGGGGCGCCCCTTGAAGTAGACCTCGCCGCGAGTCAGCGGTTGCAGGCCGGTCATGACGCGGGCGGTGGTGGACTTCCCGCAGCCGGACTCCCCCACCAGTCCGAGGGTCTCGCCGCGCTTGACCTTCAAGGAAACGTTGTTGACGGCGTGGACCGTGTCGGGGCGGAACAGCTTGCCGGTGCGGGACTTGTGAATGACGTGGGCGTGGCGCAGCTCGATGACCGGATCGGTCTCGGGATTCCAGCCGGCGTACTTGTCGGTGGGCATCAGTGGGCCTCCTTGGCGAGGACTGCCTCGAGCTCGGGCGTGATGGCGTAGTAGTGCTCGCCGGCGCCGGCCACGGGCCGCAGCACCGGGCGGGTGTTCAGGCCGACGTCGGGGTGAGATGAGCGCGGGGCGAAGCGGTCGCCGGCCACGAACTCTTGCGGGCTGGGGACGGTGCCGCGCACCTGGTGCAGGCGCTTGGATCCGGCCTCGATGGAGAGCACCGCGCCGAGCAGTCCGCGGGTGTACTCGTGTACGGGGTTGGTCAGCAGCTCCGCGGTGGTGGCCTGCTCGACCACCTGGCCGGCGTACATGACGGTGATGCGGTGGGCGACCTTGGCCACCAGGGCCAGGTCGTGGCTGACGAAGACCATGGCGAAGCCGAGCTTCTCGCGCAGCTGGTTCAGCAGGTCGATGACCTGCTTCTGGACGGTGACGTCCAGGGCCGTGGTGGGCTCGTCGGCGATGACCAGGCTGGGGTCGCGGGTGAGCGCCATGGCGATCAGCACGCGCTGGCGCTGCCCGCCGGACAGCTCGTGCGGGTAGCTCTTCAGGGTGCGCGCCGGGTCGAGTCCGACCAGCTCGAGCAGCTCCTCGGCGCTGCGGGTGCCGCCGCGGGAGGTGAGCTGTTTCATCTGGGAGCGGATGAGCATGGAGGGGTTCAGGGAGGACAGGGCGTCCTGGTAGATCATGCTCATCTCGTGGCCGCGCAGGGCGTTGTGCTCCTTGGGGCTCAGCTCCAGCAGGTCGCGCCCCTGGAAGCGGATCCGCCCGGTGATGCGCGCGCTGGACGGCAGCAGCCCCATGACCGCCATGGAGGTGATGGACTTCCCGCAGCCGGACTCCCCGACCAGGCCCATGGTCTCGCCGGGGCGCACGGAGAAGGACACGCCGTCGACGATGTTCACCTCCCCGTGCTGGGCGGGGAAGGCGATCGACAGGTCCTCCACCTCCAGCACGGGTGCGGCCTGCGGGGTGGGGTAGACGAGCCGGTCGTGGCGGGCCAGTTCGGCGTCGTGCAGGGCGGCCAGCCGCTCGGCGAGCGGAACCTCCTCGGCGGCGGGCTCCACGATCCCGGTCAGGGCGCTCTTCTGCCCGCCGGGGGTGGCGTCGGCGGTCAGCTCGGCGTGGGAGCGCACGGCGTGGCCGGCCTCGTCCCAGGCCTGCTGGGTCTGCATGGCCTCCTCGTCGGCCTCGACGTCCACGTGGGCGCGGATGCGCGGGGAGGCCATGGCGTCGGTCAGGCCCTCGGAGAGAATGTTCAGGCACAGGGTGGTGATCAGGATCATCAGCCCGGGGAAGAACGTCGGCCACCAGTGGCCGGACAGCAGCAGGGCCTTGCCCTCGGAGAGCATGTTGCCCCAGGTGGGGGTGTTGACGGCCTTGATGCCGGCCCCGATGAATGACAGGGAGGCCTCGAAGACGATGGCGTCGGCCACCAGCACGGTGGCGTAGACCATGATCGGGGCGACGCAGTTGCGCACCACGTGCTTGGCCAGGATCCAGGGGACGCGGGCCCCCATGACCTTGGAGGCGGCCACGTAGTCCTCGCCGAACTGGGCGAGGATATTGGCGCGCACCACGCGGGTGAGCTGTGGGGTGTAGACGACCGCCGTGGCGATGATGATCACGGCCACCATCGGCAGCCCGGAGGCGGACATGGCCAGCACCAGCACGGCCGCGAGCGCGATCCCGGGGAAGGACATGACCACGTCCAGCACGCGCATGACCACCTCCCCGATCCACTTGCGGCTGGTGGCGGCGATGGCGCCGAGGACCGCGGCCAGGGCCAGGGCGATGCCGGTGGCGCTCAAGCCCACCACCAGGGAGACGCGGGCGCCGTAGATGGCGCGGGAGAAGATGTCCCGGCCGGTGGCGTCGGTGCCGAACAGGTGCGCGGCGGAGGGGGCGACGGCGGGATCGGAGGAGACGACGTCGCCCACACCCTCCACATGGGTGACCGTCTCGGCGGAGGCCAGGCCGGTGGCGCCCGGATGGTAGGGGGCCACCAGCGGGGCGAAGACGGCCATCAGGGCGATGAGGGCCAGCACGATCACGGCGATCTTGGAGCCCAGCGGCAGGCGGCGCCAGCCCTGGAAGCGCAG
Source organism: Actinomyces sp. Z5 (assembly GCF_003287795.1). Taxonomy (NCBI): domain Bacteria; kingdom Bacillati; phylum Actinomycetota; class Actinomycetes; order Actinomycetales; family Actinomycetaceae; genus Actinomyces; species Actinomyces sp. Z5. Next base: position 7,621 of record NZ_QMIN01000058.1, on the reverse strand, counting down.
GCCGGGGGCGGCAACCTTGTCCAGTGTGCGGCGGTGGGGCATCAGACGCTCCTGATCCTCGGGTTGACCAGCACGTAGAGCATGTCAACGACGATGTTGATGATGATGAAGGCCAGTGCGACCGTGATGGACACGCCCTGGACGATGTTGACGTCATTGCGGGTGATGCCCTGGAAGATGAGCTGTCCCATCCCCTGGATGTTGAAGATCATCTCGATGACGACGGCGCCGCCCATGGCGTAGCCGAGCCGCAGGCCCAGCACCGTCAGCGGGGTGATCAGGGCATTGCGCAGCACGTTGCGGGCGACGACGACGTGCTTGGGGATGCCGGCGCCGATGGCGGTGCGCACGTAGTCGCGGTCGAGTTCCTCGACCATGGCGGTGCGCACCACGCGGGTGAGGGTGCCGGTGTTGGGGACGGCGACGGCCAGGGCGGGCAGGAAGATCTGCCGCGCGTAGGCGCCGGGGTCATCGCCGAAGGAGACCCATTGGGTGACCACCGAGGGGAAGGTGCCGGTGGCGCCGGGGATGTCGCCGAACCACTGGATCAGCAGCAGGGCCAGCCAGAAGGAGGGGGTGGCCAGGCACAGGATGGAGATCACGCGGATGACCTGGTCGGGCCAGGCGTCCCGGTACAGGGCGGCGATCACGCCCAGGATGGTGGCGGCGATAACGGCCAGGAAGATGCCGATGAAGGTCAGCTGCAGGGTGATGGGGAAGGCGCTGGCAACCATGTCGGTGATCTTCACGCCTGTGAAGGTGGTGCCGAGGTCGCCGTGCGCCAGGCCCACCAGGTAGTCCCAGAAGCGTTGCAGCAGCGGGTCGTTGAGGTGGTGGGCCTGGCGGTACTGCTCGAGGGCGTCGGCCGTGGCGGCCTCCCCCAGCGCCAGGCGCGCCGGGTCGGCCGAGGAGAACGACATGACGACGAATACGAGCAGTGTCACGCCCAGCACCATGATCGGCAGCGCCACCAGGCGGCGGCCGATCAGGCGGAGGAGGTTGGACACTGGGGTGGTCCTTTTGCCGGAACTGGGGGAGGCGGGCGGTCAGGCGGTGGTGGTGCCGACGTCGATGAAGGACAGGCCGGTCAGGGCGATCGGCTGGAATCCGACCAGCGCCTCGGCGTCGTAGGCGGTGGGCGACTTGCGGTGGAAGATCGGGTAGAGCGGCACGTCTGCGGCGATCAGGTCGAAGATCTCCTGCCACTTGGCCACCTGGGCGTCGCCGTCGAGCTGGACGGCCTCGTCCAGGGCGGCCTGCACCTGGTTGTAGGCGTCGGTGCCCTTCCAGTGCAGGCGGGTGTCGGTCCAGATGTCGCCGGCGTACCACCAGCGCATGAGCAGGTCCGCGTCGTTACCGAAGACGGAGGGGTCGCCGGGAGCGATGACCACGTCCCAGTCGCCCTGGGCGGAGTCGATGAAGGCGTAGACGTCCGCGGACTTCTTCTCCTCGTAGTTGACGGTGATGCCCAGGGCCTCGAGGTTCTCGCGGATGATCGGGCGGACGGAGGCGAACCAGCCGTGGTCGGAGCACAGCAGGTTGATGCTGGTCACCCCGGCCTCGGCCAACAGCGACTTGGCCTTGTCGGCGTCGTAGGTGTAGACGGTGCCGGCCTGCTTGTAGGCGGGGTGGTCGGCCTGGACGAAGCAGGTGGCGGGGGTGGCGAGCGTGCCCATGCCGGTCTCGCAGATCTTGTCGTAGTCCAGGGCGTACATGATCGCCTGGCGGGCCTTGACGTCGGAGAGCGTGGCGTTGTTGAACATGGCGAACAGCAGGGAGAAGCCCTGCTGGGCGGCCACGGTGATGGGCGCCTGCATGGTGGCCAGGTTGGCCACGGGGACGGCGTCGATGGCCTGGACGGTGCCGGAGGTGATGGCGTTGGTGCGGGTGGTGTCGTCGGGCAGGATCTGCCAGGTCATGGACTTGGCCAGCGCCGGGTGGGGGCCGTTGTAGTTGTCGTTGCGCTCGAAGACGATGGTCTGGGAGGCGGCGCCGTTGTCGGTCATGGTGTAGGGGCCGGTGCCGACCGGGTTCATGTCGAAGGCGGCGGCGTCGGCCTCGACGGCGGCGCGGGGCACGATCTTGACCACGCTGATGCGTTCGGCCACCAGCGAGTAGGGGTACTTGGTGGTGATGGTGATGGTGGCGTCGTCCTTCTTCGTCACGGAGTCGATGAAGGTGATGAACTGGGAGTACAGCGAGTTGTTGTCCGGGTCCAGGACGCGTTCGAAGGAGAAGACCACGTCGTCGGCGGTGACGGGCGTGCCGTCGGAGAAGACGGCGCCGTCGCGCAGAGTCACCTCATAGGTGGTGTCATCCACCTGCGCGGGCAGGTCGGCGGCCAGGGCGGCGTAGCACTCGCGGGTGGCGGGGTGCAGCTCGGTCAGGCCCTCCAGGGTGTGCCAGTTGGCGGCGACGGTGAGCGCGGCAGTGGTGGTCATGGGGTCGTAGCCGTTGGTGCCCAGCTCGTAGGAGATGCCGGCGGTGATGGTGCCGTCGGCGTTGGAGGCGGCCGCGTTGGCGGCAGGGTCGCCCGCCACTGCCGTGGCTCCGGAATCGGAGGATGAGCCGGAACCGCCGCAGGCGGCGAGGCCGGCGGCCAGCCCGGCTGCCAGCCCCAGCGTGGAGGACAGGCGGATGAAGTCGCGGCGGGAGGCGCGGGGAGTCGAGATCGTCATTGAGGTCTCCTGAGATCGGACATCTGTTGTCTGATGTCGGTAGAATGAATGTAGCAGGCGTCGGACATCTGATCAATCCCGGGACGGAAGATGGATTATGTGTAACGATGACCTGAGAGCCCTCCCGGCCCCACCTGACCGGGAGGCGATAGGCGCGCGAGCGCAGCGGAACCGAAGAGGGGACGAGCGAGCCATGACCGCCATGGAGATCAAGCGCGGGGCCTACACCGCCAGCAGTGGGGCGACCACGCAGGCCACCAGCGCCATGAACGCCATCAAGGACTACATCCTGCAATCCCACCTCCAGCCCGGCGACCCGCTGCCGACCGAGTCGCAGCTGTGCGAGACCCTGGGCGTGTCCCGCTCCTCCGTGCGCGAGGCCATCCGCACGCTGGCAGCCCTGGACATCGTGGAGGTGCGCCACGGCCACGGCATGTTCGTGGGCCAGGTGTCGATGCGCCCCATGGTGGAGTCCCTCGTCTTCCGGGGGCTGCTCAAGCCGGGCGACGACTACCGCAGCCTGCGCGAGGTGGTTCAGGTGCGCCGCACCCTGGATACGTCCCTGGCTGAGGCCGTCACCGAGGCGTGGCGGGGACGCGAGGACGCGGAGATCGACGCCGTCGTGGATGAGATGGAGGCGCTGGCGAAGCGTGGGGAGACCTTCACCGACCAGGACCGCAGCTTCCACCAGATGCTGCTGGCGCCGGTACCCAATCAGCTATTCGCCCATCTGATGGAGGCGTTCTGGGCGATTCACACCCTGACGGTTCCCATGCTCCATGCCCCGCGCCCGGAGGACATCGTCAAGACCGCCAACGCCCATCGGGCCATGCTGCAGGCGGCCCGCGCCGGGGACGTGGACGCCTACCGGGAGGCGATCGTGGCGCACTACGAGCCGCTGGAGAAGGCCCTCACCCGCGACTGACCTCGCCCGCCGTAATCGTCGGGAAGGTCCCCTCCCCCATCACCCGCGCCAGGTTGAGGCGCGGGTCTTCAGGCTCAAGCAGCCGGGTGAGCCAGCTCAGTCGCGCGGTCTCCAGGCCGTCGCGCAGCCAGGTGGCGCTGACGTACTCCATGGCGTGGGTGGCTCCCGGCCACACGTGCAGCTCGCAGTCCCCGCCGTCGCGCCACAGGGCCGCGGCGAAGGCGACCACCTCGTCCCGGAAGGTCTCGGCCCCGGCGACGGACAGGAAGATCGGGGGTAGCCCGGCCAGGGCGCCCGGCTGGTCAACGGCGCGGCCGGCCGCCTCATGCACGCTCACCGCCGCTCCGCCCCGCCGGCCGGGCAGGATCTGTTCCCAGGCCCAGTCGTTCCAGTGCGCCGGCCACAGCCCGTCGTCGGGGAACTGGCGGGCCGACGGCGGCTGCACCGCGCCGTCGGGGCCAGGCAGCCCGGTGCGGTCGTCCAGCATCGGGTAGTCGAGCAGGTAGCCCAGCGCCCGAGGCCCACCGCGGTCCCGAGCGGTCAGAGCCAGGCAGGCGGCCAGTCCCCCGCCGCCGCTGGGCCCGACGACGACGATGCGCTCCGGGTCCGCCCCGTAGTCCGCGGCGTGCTCGGCGGCCCAGGCCAGTGCCGCCAGGCAGTCCTCCCCCGCTGCGGGTGCGGGGTGCTCCGGCGCCAGGCGGTACTCCGGGGCGAGGACGACGCCGCCGAAGCGCCGCGCCCAGGCGGTCGGGGCGGCCAGGTCGTCGAAGCGGCAGCCCATCACCCGGCCGCCGCCGTGGATGGACAGCAGCAGTGGGGCGCCCGGCTGCGCCGCGCCGTCGGTCGGGGTGACGACGGTCAGCGGCATGGTGGTGCCGTCGGCGCGAGTGAGGGTCGCCTCGTGCAGGTGCGCGTCCGGGCAGGCGGCCAGATAGACGGCGCGGCGCCGGGCGATCGGGATGCGACGGTCGGTCAGCGTGGAGCTGTTCAGGGGCGGGAGTCCGCCGGCGGCCTCGAGGCGCTGGAGTACGAGCGCGGTGGCGGGCTCGTAGGGCGGGCGGGGTGGCGTCGTCGGCGTCATGGGCGGAGAGTACGCGTGCCGGCGCCCCGATCCGCTCCGCCTGGGCGCGCGAGTTCGAAGAACCGGGTTGAAAGGCATGCACGGGCACCCAGGCGGCGTATCCTTCAATTCCGAGGCGGGCGTGTCGCATGGGTGCGAGAAGAGGGCGGTCATGTTCTGTTCACTTGCCCGTAGGCGAGGAGGCGCCGTGAATAAGAAGCAGACCACTGGGATCGTCGTCTTGGCCGGGATCGCCCTGCTCGCTGTCCCGTTCGCTATCGGTAAGAGCGGCGATGCCGCGACCGCCGCGCCCGAATCGGCGGCGTCGTCTGAGGCACCGATCGCGCCGGAAGTTCAGGAGCTCGCCCATCACGAGCTCGAGGGCGACGACTTGACCTTCGCCCCCGGGGTCGAGGTGCCCACAGCAGCAGACCTCATTCCCGAACTCGCGGGCGCCACCGTTCAGACGCAGGACGGCTCCGACCTCACCCTCGAGGCCGACGCAGAGAACCCGGCGGCCCGGCGCAGTCTGGAGGACAGTGGGCTGGACCCCGACTCCACCGGCGTGGTGGTTCACGTGGCCGAGGGAGACCTCGCGGTTTCCGAGGCGCTGTACTGGCAGTGCGGCTGGATCGACGAGTACTTGAACGCGGCCGACGCCGGGGACGCCACGCGCATGGATAGCGCCGAGGCGCAACTGAGCACCTTCCCCACCCTCAACGCCATCACCACCTACGCTCCGGAATTCGCCGAGATGCACTCGTACATCGTGGTGCCCATGATTGACGGCGACCTCGATATCGGACGCCGATGGCTCGACAAGAACTGCCAGCCCTACACCAACCGCTAACACCACGCGGCCTGGCAGCCTCGAGGCCACAACCTCGCTCGCGAAAGGATAAGCGCTCATGCCAACGCCTGCACGGCGATTACTCAGCTCGGGCGCAGTCGTCGCAATCTATATCGCGTGCTGCGTGGTTTTGGGCGTGTCTGGGCACCTCGCACTAATCAGGGACGAGTCCATTCCCGCGCCCGTGATCGAACTCTACACAGTGTTCCTCGTGATGCCGCTTGTTCTTCCCGCAATCGCCCTCCACTTCGACAAGAAGCTCGAGGCGAAGCAGACCTGGTGGACCAGCCTGCTGCTGGCACCGATCGAGTATCCACTATACCTGCTCGGAATCGCCCTGCACTTCTGGTCCATCAACCCCATTGCAGATGCGTCGCTTCCCCCTCCCTGGGCGTTGTATGCGGTGTGTGCTGTGTTTCCCGCGGCGACCGTACTGGTAGGCCGGATTTACCGGGTCATACGGCCGCCGCGGGAAACACAGAGATCAGGCCAGCAGGAAGTTCGCAAAGGCCCGTGACGCCGCCTTCGACACCAAGTCCCTCAACTGGATGGTTGATTCCAGGGGGGTGGGTGTCGGTGGGGTTGGCGTTTGTCTCGGAGTGCGTGTCTGGTCGGACCGCTTACGCGCGGATGGGCCGAGTGCGCGCGGTCGGACTGCCTTAGACGCACTCTCAGGCGGTCCAACCGCCCAGACGCGGTCCAAGTGAAGCAACGCGGTCCAGGTAGGAGCCGAACCCGCCCCTGCCCCCGAGCGATCCACCCGCCCACGCCCACCGACCCCTGACATCTGCCCAAACAAGACACCCCCGCCCCCTACCACGCCCACACCCCGGAGTCGAATCATTTCCTCCGGTACGGGGGTGCGGCGCGGGGCAGCTCGCGCGCCGATGCTGAACCCGGCCGTTGGCGTGGCCGGCGCACCCACTGGCGGCCGGGGCGGCCGTCTGCCCAGTGGTGTTATTCGTTGCTCCTGTGGTGGGTCTGCACACTCGAGGGGTGAACCCTGAGGCGGAATCCGCAGAATCATGCGGATTTCACCCACAATCCGAGTGTCATGACCGTGCTCCAGTGTGCAACGACCCCCTCGTTGCACACTGTGTCAAGCCCCGGGTTTTGTGGAGGCTGTTTTATCTGGCGCCGGCGGTCGCCGGCTGGGGTTGGCTGGTGGTCTGCTCGCCGACGTCCTGGGCGTCGGCGGTGTCGGTGGTATCTGGTGGTGGTGGGGTGTATGCCTGCTCGTGCTGGACGGGGCTGTGCATGTCGATGGCGGAGTGAGGCCGGACGGTGCCCGACCAGTTGCACCCACTCGGCGGTAGCGAGCTCGACATCGTCGATGCCCTCCCAGGGCCCGTGGGAGTCGAGGTACTTGTGGTTGCGGATGAGCTCGGCCTTGTAGAGCGAGTTGAGGGCCTCGGCCAGCGCGTTGTCGTAGGAGTCTCCCTTGGAGCCCACCGAGGCCACAGCGTCGCAGTCGGACAGGGTCTGCCCGTAGCGGATCGCCCGGTACAGCGGCCCCGCGGTCGGAGTGGTGGATCAGGCCGGTAAGGTCGGCTCCTTCGCGCTGGCGCTGCCAGATACCCATCTTCAGAGCGTCCAGCGCCAGATCGGTGTACAAGCTCGTTGACGTCTGCCACCCGACGATCCGACGGGAGTACACGTCAGTGACAAAGGCCACATACACCCAGCCCGACAGGGTGCGCACGTAGGTTATGTCCGCCACCCACAGCTCGTTCGGCCTGAAGGCGCTGAAGTGTCTTTTGACCAGGTCCGCCGGGCACTGCTCCTTCGGTACGGACCGGGTCGTCCTGGGCGACTTGGCGCGGCGGATGCCGTGCAGGCCCATGTCCCGCATCAGACGCTCCACGGTGCAGCGGGCCACATGCCCCAGGCCGTGCCGGGCGGATTCCTCGGGACGGCCCCGCATCGCATGCATCTTCCTTGCGCCCAGTACGCAGTAGTTGTTCTCATGCACCCGCCCGATCTCGGCCTTCAGAGCCTGGTCGCGCACCGTCCTTGCCGATGGGGGACGACTCCTGGCTGCGTAGTAGGTGCTCGGGGCGATCTTGACATCGGCGCTGGCCAGCGCCTGACAGAACCGGCACAGGCCC